>NZ_JBEYVI010000025.1:0-168950 GCF_040643955.1 Streptomyces sp. NPDC047061 | reverse complement strand
AACATCGCCGCCGCCCTACGGCATTACGCACGCGCCACCGACCGCCCCATCGACCTGCTCCTGGCAACGTGATCAACAACTTTGCCGGGGCCCTGGCAGCGAGGTTCCTCGGCTATGAGATCACGGTCCAGCACAACGACACGAAGAAGACCGGCCGTTACCGACGTGTCAACGGACAGATCGCTCTCCGTGTCCCCCGGGACGTGATCAAAGCCAAATGCGTGCCCTACCTCGCCCGCGGAAAGCCCGCGAAGCGAAAGGACTTCGTCAACAGCACCGATCACGCGATCGTTGCCACGTTCGGGGCCGTTTACCGGGGCATCGTCCAGTACTACCTGCTCGCCGGGGATGTCTCCCGGCTGCACCGTCTGCGTTGGGTCATGGAGACGTCCATGCTCAAGACCCTTGCAGCAAAGCACCGTTCGACCGTGCCGAAGATGGCCACCAAACACAAGACCAGAATCGACACGGACCACGGTCTCCGAATTTGTTTCGAGGCCCGAATCGAGCGGGAGCACAGGAAGCCGCTGGTGGCACGGTTCGGAGGAATCCCTCTCTATCGACAGCGGTCGGCGAAGATCGTGGACCGCCGGCCCGTCTGGGTGGACTATCCGCATAAAGAGCTGGTCACACGGCTCTTGGCGGACACCTGCGAGATCTGCGGGAGCACTGGTGATGTCACGGTGCATCACATCCGCGCCCTCGCCGACCTCGCTCATGCCGGATGGCCGCCGTCCGACTGGGCGCGCGTCATGCTCGACCGGCGCCGCAAAACGGTCGTGGCCTGCGACACCTGCCACGACCGCATCCACGAGGCACAGGCAGCCAGATCATTCACGCCGTGATCACTGGAGAGCCGGGTGATAGCGAAAGCGTCAAGCCCGGTTCGGCGGGAGGCCGCGAGGAAAAGGAACTGCCACGGCAGACACCTCGCCACGCGGCCGACCCAACGTCCTGGCTGCACGGCTTCCGGCGCCTGCGCATCCGCTGGGAACGGCGAGCCGACATCCACGAAGCCTTCCTCAGACTCGCCTGCTGTCTCATCACCGATCGGCAACTCAGGGCATTGCGCTGACACTGGAACCGCTGGGCACCCTATGGATGTCCGTGGCTCATGCCATGATCCGGCCTCGTGAGTGACCGATCGCTTTCGCCTGCCTGGCTGGCCTCGTGGACAGACAGAGTCTCCGGGACTCTCACGGCCATGACAGGCGGGTTCGAGCATCGGCACGGCTTCCCACCTGGGACCAACCAGGTCCGGCCGGCCGACCAGGACGATCAAGCCGCGGCTCGCACGCTCGCCCAAGTCACCCCTACACCAGCTGACCTGGTCACCTTCTACGAGAGCATCGGCGATGTCACCTGGGCGGACGTCGGCAGCGGCTACTTCCTCGATCCGGCCGGTGACGTCCTGATGCGGCTCCAGGAGTACGGCGTTGTCGACGTCGGTACGGACCAAAAGGCCCATGGCCTGGTCATCGGCTCGAACGGCGGCGGCCTGATCTATGTCGCGGGGCCCGATGGGGCCGTTTACCGGACGCGGACGGCGTCGCTGGACGAACCGGAGCTCGACAAGGTGGCCGATGACCTACGACAGTTCCTGGAGTTGCTGGAGCGCTCCCTGACAAGGTTCAACGCCGACGGCGATCCGGGACACCTGTAAGCGCAGGCCCCAGCGCCCATTTTGTTAGCCGTTGTGAGAGCGGAGATCTCCGGCTGTGGACGTGCTGGTGGCCCAGCTCCGGGGTGGTGCTGTTCGTAGGGTTGGGACGCTGCCGGTCAGCCGGGGTTCGGAAGGGCTTCGAGCCGTTGCAAGTGCAGCGGTGATCACATGGGTCCATGGCCAGTGCTTGGCGAGGCGGAGAATGCGGCGTTCGATGGTGATGAGTTGGGCGACGGTGGAGAACAGCCGCAGGCGGAGTCGTCGGGGTTCCCACAGCCGGGTACGGGGGCCCGTATGGGGATCCGGGTGGGCCGTGGCGTTTCATCAGCGGCCGGTCTCCCAGTCCCATGACTGACTTGGCGTTGCCCGGCATCGACAGGGAATGCTAGGTCTCCTGGGTCCGGGCGGCGGTGGCGCACGAGAGGCGGCGGATTAATGGGGTTGCTCGAATTGCCCGTCAAGGATGTCGGCCTGATTGACTTCATGGAAGGTATTGGATGGTTCCCCGGGCGGCACATCGATCTACAGGATGATATGGATGCATGGTCGACTGATGGGTACACTGTTGCCGGCTCCGTTCGAGAATTCATGGCGGAATGTAGCGGTCTTCAATCCGACTACCCTCGACACCCGGCAGTCGGACGGGACGTATGTGTGCCTGGTCTCTGGGCAGGGCGATTGCGAAGTCCCGGGGATCTTGTGAGTGCGCGGGTCACAGCAGCGTGACGATGGTGGATGGATGCGCGACCACACGCAACGAAGCTCCGTTGCGGGGGTGACCTTCCCAAGTCGCCTGCGCCCGACGGAGCTTCGATGTGCCGTCAGTCTGCCACCGTCTGCCTGGTCGAGTCGCCCACCCGTCAGCACCGCGTGACGGGTGCGCCGGCCGAGCGGCTGGTCACGCCGGCCGATCCGCGGTGCCGGCGCGGAAAGCGCCACCCCTTCGTGGCAGTGCTGCGATCGTTGCTCCGCCGTGGTGAGCGGGACGAGGAGCTTCGTGGCGATCGATGCGTGGGCCGCTGACGCCCCGCAGGACGTTCCGGCCCGGCTCGGTGCCCGCACCGCGACGGCTCTGGCCGTGCGGATCCCGCCCAGCGGCGAGACGATCCGCCGGGTCATCAAGGACACCTGCCCCGGCGGCCTGGCCGACCTCCTCGGCCACGACCCGGCCGGCACCGACACCCCGCGATCGACGGCAAGAGCGCCCGCGGCTCGCGTCTGGGCAGCACCCCGGCCGCCCGTCTGCCGGCCGCGATGACCGGCACAGGCATGACCGTCACCCAGCTCAGGGTCCCGGAGAAGACGAACGAGATCACCTGCTTCGCCGCCCTCCTGGACCTCTATGACCTGCGAGGAGTCACCGTGACCGGCGACGTACTGCACACCCGGCGCGACCACGCCCGCGCACCACCGGCCACGGCCGCAAGGAGACCCGCGTCGTGCAGGTGCTGACCGCACCGACCTTGGCGTCGACTTCCCCCACGCCACCCAGGTCGCCAAGGTCGTACGCCACCGCACCGACACCAAGACCGGCAAGCAGAGCCGCGAGACCGTCTACGCCATCACCGACCTGACCAGCCGCCAGGCATCCCCGGAACGGATCGCAACGATCCTGAGCGCGCACTGGGTGATCGAAGACAGGCTCCACTTCGTCCGGGACACAGCCTTCCGTGAGGACGCCTCCAAGATCCGTACCGGACGCGGCCCGGAGAACGCGGCCACCCTCCGCAGCTTCGCCATCAACCAGCTCCGCGCCGCCGGCCACACCAACATCGCCGCCGGACTCCGCACGACAGCCCTCCGCCCCTACGAGCGGCCACTCGCCGTCCTCCGACTCAACTGACCTGCGCCAACGCACGATCAACGAACCATGCAATCGCCCTGCCCTACGGACCCGCGGCCCGTGTCCTCCGGGTCGTATCGCAAGCTGTGCCTCGAGGCGGACGTCAACGGGCCGTGCAGTGGACGTCAACGGGCCCTGCAGTGGATGTCAACGGGCCGTGCACACGCGCCCGGTTCCATGGTCACGCGGCCGGTTTCCTCGATCAGGCAGCGTCCACGCCGTTTCCGTACAGTGCGGCGCATCCTCGCACCCGTGAGCACCAGTCCTCCAACCACCGTGTGAGCATCAGCAGGGGAAATACGATGACGCGTTCCCACCTGTCTCCCGGCGGGAGTTCGCAGGCCCCCGGGCGCCTGCCGGGCTTCCCCCCGTCCGGCGGCGACGATCGGCCGGCCGGCGATGTCAAGTTCAGAAACTTCGTAACACTCACTGCTCAGGAAATCGAGAGGGGGGCTCAGACTCTGAGTGACGATGAGTTGGCACCCTTATCGCACCTGACGGGAGTTTCTGTTCCGAGATCTGCCAATCCTGACGGGTTCCGTTTCGACGCTCAAGGTCACGTAATCGACGGTCTGCTGCATGCCCGGATTTACTGCGGCGCAATGAATGGGGTGTCCTGCGGCAGTACGGCCGATGATCCGATCGTGGCCGATGTGGTCAAGGCGGGCTGGATCTCATTTGTCGGCGAAGGGGGAGAATATACTGTCAAGCCGGGCCAGATGTTCATTCGCGACACCAAACTGTCATGGGAGTTTTCTTGCTCCGCCTCCTTTTCGGCGCACGTCATATCCGTTCCCAGACACCTGGTGGTCCCTCGTGTCAGTTCGGTAAGAGTGCTTGATCGCGCGTACGTGGCAGATGCCGGCATGCCGGAAGTTACGTTTCTCCTGAAATTCATTGAGATGATTGACGAGAGTGTCGATCACCTGGGCGTCTCGAAATCCATACGAATCACCCTTCGGGATGCTTTCGCCGCACTCGTCTCGGGAATCATGTCCGATTGCTGGGGCATGGAGTCGGATGCTCACGCGAGTATGACTGTTGCGGCTGCGATAAATGTCATCGAGCGTCATCTGGACAGCCGCGATCTCTCACCTCGGATGGTCGCTCAGCGTATTGGTGTCTCACTCCGGACACTGCACCGATCATTTTCGGTGTCAGGTGAATCGATGATGGCATTCGCGCGTAGGAGGCGTCTCCAACAAGCTCACGACGAACTAGTGGGAACCGAAACGCTGAAAGATATTTCCGCGTTGGCCGCGCGCTGGCATTTTTCGGATTCGAGTCACTTTATTCGGCATTTCAAAGCCTACTACGGGTCAACCCCCGGGGCATATCTGAGGAACAGAAGAATTGGCGACTCCTGATCTGATCGACGAGGGTCCGGAGCAACCCTCGTCGAGGAGGTCGCCGCAGGCGGCGAGTTTCGCTGTCAGCAGGCGCGAGAAACCCTGTCGTTGAGATCGACGGTTCCGCTCGTGGCCGGAGCCGGCGCCACCCGCAGGTCGGCGACCGACCCGCCGCCGCGGACAACCGAATAGATTCCGGCGGTTTCGGCATGCTGGTTCAGAATCAACGCGCTGTCCGTGTTGTTCTTGACCGAGGAAGCCTGGTTGTCCGCCGGAGTTCCGTCCGAGAACTTCTTGCCCGCCAGGTCATTTACGCACGACATCTTGACGCCGTTACTCAACGTGATCTTGGGAAACACGCACATCGGCCCCGCGAAGTTGATGTCCTTGTAGAGGCAAACCTCATCCGACGGGCAGGATGTGGCGGCACTGGCCGTCGGCCCCATTAACCCTGCACTTGCCAGAGCCAAAGCTATTGCCGGAATCACTGCAGCTGCTCGCATCTTGTTCGGGATCCTCATCTCTTTGTTTTGCAGCGGAGAATTTGCCCTGCCGGTCGCATGCTGCATTATCCACCAATTCCACCTTGGGGTGCTAGAACATCCATGCCCGTCGATGGTGCGAACGTGCCAACCTGGACACGGTCTGGCCTGCGCGGCGCCACCGGTGGCGCGCGTATGCCACGGCATGGCGTGGTTGTTCAATACTTTCCTGCCCTCATTTGATGCAATGATCAATGTAAACGTCAGGAAGGGAGAACAGCCATGCTGAAGCCCTATTGGTAGAAGAACCAGCAAGGAAGAAAGGCCGGCGCATGTCCGTACCCATCGGCGCGGGCATGCGCCGGTCCGCCTTCCTGGCCGTGCATCGTCATTGTCCCGTCCATCGACCGGCCGATGGACGCACCAGTGCGTTCCGGCATTCCTCCCGTCAGGCCTCCTGAGGGCGCAAATGGAAGAATCGAGGGTACCGCCCGCCGTGCATGGCAAACCCACCCCACGGTCCCTTTTCTCTTCGACTGAGTTCCGCGCCACCTGGCTGGCCGAACTGGTTTCGTTCTTCGGGGACCAGTTGGCCCGGGTCGCGCTGGCAATCCTGGTGTTCGACCGCACGGACTCTGCGGCCCTGACCGGCCTCACCTATGCGCTGACCTACGTGCCGAGCGTTGTCGGGGCGCTTACGCTCTCCCACCTGGCGGACCGGCGGCCCCGTCGCAGTGTCCTGATGACGGTGGACATCTGTCGGGCCATCGCCGCCGGGGCCATGGTGATTCCAGATGTTCCGCTCGGTGTTCTTTGCCTGCTCGTGTCGGTCATGTCGTTTCTGGGTGGACCGTACAGAGCGGCCCATCTTGCCCTGCTGCGCGAGATTCTCAGCGCCGAGCAGTATCCGATCGGCATGTCTGTCCGGCAGATCACCATGCAGGCGGCTCAGATCTTCGGCTTCGCCTTCGGCGGTGTGGTGTCCTCGGTTTTCACTCCGCGGGCGTGTCTCGCTTTTGACGCCACCACCTTCGTCGCGTCGTTCGGGCTCTACTGGTGCTTCGTCAAGTCGCGCCCGGCTGCCGGGACACCGGAGGGAAGAGGATCCGTCGCAGCCGGTCTGACCGTCCTGTGGGCCGAGCCTCGCCGACGGGCGATCTTCCTGAGCACAGCACTCGGGTTCTTCTACATCGCCCCCGAGGCGGTGGCCGCGCCCTACGTCAGCGCCCTCGGCCTCGGATCGGTCTGGGTGGGCGTCCTGCTGGCCAGCACGGGTGTGGGCGCGGTGGCCGGCCTGTGGGCGTTCCACCGGTTCGTGCCGGCCCACCGCTACGCGGACCACCTGCCACTGCTGTGCTTCACCACCGGCCTTCCGCTTGTCGCCGTCGCGATCCAGGGCGGCGGGATCTATCTGGCCATGGTGTCCTTCGCCGTCAGCAACGCGCTGTGGTGCATCCAGGTGGTGGTCTCCGTCTCCACGCTGGTCGAACTGCTGCCGGACGACCGTCGTGCCCAGGGCATGGGCGTGGCGTCGGCCATGAACCTCACCGCCCAGGGCGTCGGCACCGGAGGCGCCGGACTGCTCGCACAGTGGCAGAGCCCGGTCTTCGCCCTGTCCTTCATGGGAGCCGCAGCGGCGGTGGCCGGGCTGTGGCCCGGTCTGCTGTGGCTCCGGTCGACCCGGAAGGTGGCGGCCCTGTCCGCGCCCGACAGTGCGTGAACGCGGGCGCGCGCCACGCCTGCCTGCTGTCGCCGGGTGCAGCCGGACGTGGCCACGAAGAGGCCGAGGAGTTCAGCCTCCCGGGGCCGCTCGGTGACGGCGTCGGCAGGGACACACGGTCGGGCCGAACGGCTGTGCGACGAAGATGTCGACCGAGGGGCGCATCTCGACAATGCCGTGGACGCCCGCGAGCAGCATCGCGCGCTCACCGGTGAGGTCGGACAGGTACTCCGACTTCAGGGTGGTCTGGAACGCGAAGGGGGCGCCCAGCCCAGGGCGGCATGCGAGCGCAGCCCGCATGGAGAGCCGGTCGGCTCGTCGAGCTGACGCAATCTGGTGCGAAGACACTCGGCGTCGGCGTGGCCGAGCCGCTCGAAGATGTCCAGCCCCTCCGCCCAGGCCGCGCGGGCCGCGTCCGGGTCGCCGCAATCGCCCTGGGTCTCTGGGGTCTCTTCAACGCGACGGGTCGCACGGTCGCTCGTGACGGAGTACGAGGAGAGGCTTGGCTGCGAACTGTGTCCCATCGGCTGTTCGGCGAGCTGTTCGGCACGCGGTACGAGTACGGGCCTACGCCTCGCGCCCTAGTCCCGCCGCCGGATGTGACCGGACGCGTGACGTCATAGCCTCGCCGTATGGCATCAGTTGACTCTCGCCGCAGCGAACCCCGAAGCCAGGAGCAGCGCAAGCGCGAGGCCCTGGAGCGGCTCGCGCGGGACAACGACGTATGGGTCGCCACGGCCGACGGCACCGGTGAGCCGTGCCTCGTTCCGCTTGCCTTCTGGTGGGACGGCGAGAGCGTGTGGCTGGCCACCCGCGACACCAACCCGACCGGGCGCAACCTCCGTGCCTCGGGCCGGGTCCGGCTCTCCTTCGGCCATACCCGGGACGTGGTCCTGGTCCACGGCACCGCGCGCATGCTGACCCGCGAGGAGCTGCCGGACGGGGTGGGCGACGCCTTCGCCGCCAAGGACGGCTGGGACCCGCGCAAGGACCACCCGTCGTATGTCTTCTTCCAGGTCGCCCCGCAGGTGCTGCAGGCATGGGGAACCGTTCCCGAGCTGGCCGGGCGGACCCTGATGCGTGACGGGAAGTGGCTGGTCTAGGTCATCGCCCGCAGCACCGCAGCCGTGTGCGCGTCCGCCGGGAAGAAGGTCTCGACGGCGATCTCGTCCAGGGTCACGTCCCGTGGGGAGCCGAAGACCGTGGTGGTGTAGAGGAGGGCGAGGTCGCCGTGGTCGGAGGAGAGGCGCAGGGGGACCACCAGGTCGTCGTGGGGTGATCCGGTGTCCCGGGGCTCGTCCGGCTCGGGGGACGGGTAGCTCTCCAGTTCCGTGAGGAGTTCGGCGAGCCCCGCGGCCGACGTCCGGTCCAGCTGGCGGCGGACCCGGCGGAGCACGTGCGCGCGCCACTGCGCGAGGTTCCGGATGCGTCCGGACAGGCCGTCCGGGTGCAGGGTCGCCCGCAGCACGTTGAGCGGCGGACCGGTCACGTCCGGCGCGACGTCGCCGAGGAACAGCCCCATCGCACGGTTCGCGGCCAGCAGCTCCCACCGCACGTTGACGGCGAGCGCCGGATTCGGCTCGTGCCCCGCGAGGACGGCCTCCACCGCCGCGCGCGCCGCACCCAGGTCGGCGTAGGCGCGCTCGCGGTGCACCGGGGCGTAACCGGCCGCCAGATAGAGCGCGTTGCGCTCCCGCAGCGGCACGTCGAGTTCGTCGCACAGCCGCCGGACCATGTCCCGGCTCGGTCGCGCCCGCCCGGTCTCGATGCAGCTCAGGTGCCGGGTCGACAACTCGGCGGCGAGCGACACGTCCAGCTGCGAACGCCGCCGCCGCTCACGCCAGCGCCGCACCAGCACCCCGACCGGCTCGGTGGTGGTCGTCGTCATGCACCCCAGGCTGCCCGGCGGCGCGCGCCACGGCAATGACCTCGCAGGTCATCGACAGCACGCGCCACGCACCCTCACATTCTGGGCAGGGCCACGCAGTTCACCGCGAGAGGACAGCCACCATGACCGAGACCGCCGAACGGCTCGACGACTACGTACGGTTCTGGAACACCGGGACCGAGCAGGAACAGCGCGCACACGCGGCGGCCGCCTTCGCCGACGACGTCGAGTACCGCGCCCAGATCGGGGTCCTCACCGGGACCCAGGCGCTGATCGACTTCCGCAACCAGTTCGCCGCCCACATGGGCCGGGTCACGCTCCGCCTGCGCGAGCAGCCGCAGGTCCACCACGAGCGCGCCCGGCTCCGGTGGGAGATCCTCACCGGCGACGACGCCGGCACCTCCTTCGCCACCGGAACCGACGTGCTGCACCTCGACGGCGACGGCCGGATCAGCTCCGTCACGGTCTTCCTCGACCGTGCGCCCGAGGGCTTCGACCCCGGGGCGCACGACTAGCCGCGTGACGCGGGCCCCTGTCGGAGGCGTGGCCGTCGGGGCCGCCCGCTTCCGGCCAGGGTCGTGCTTCCACGGGCCGAGTCAAGGGCGCTCCACTGCGTTCCGCGTCGCCTGCGGCGATCGGCCTGCGGCCGACCCTTGACACGGCCCGCTCCAGCACGGGGAAGAAGCGAGCGAGCGGCCCGGAAAGGCGGTGGCCCGGCCGGGGTCCGCGGCAGCCGTACGCCGCGTCCGCACCGTCGGCCGACGGTCGCGACAGCGCCTCGCCTGCACGCCGGGAGTGCTCGGCGGCTGCACCCCGGCACGGACGTCTCATCAGACAGACATCCAACAGAGCCCAACTCGGCCGCCGGGAGGTGCCGGAGGCCGGGTGCCGGGGGACGGGTGGTGGGCGGCGACCGGTCATTGGCGGATTTGTGTCAGAGGCAGTGGCCAGGCGGCGGTGGATTCCGGGCGATAGCGGGAGGCCACGCCCCACCCGCAGACACGAATCCTCCACATGCTGTCCCGTCGGGGGAAAGCCCCGACAGGCGCTTCCGTCTCCCGTTCCCACCGGGGGGTCGCCGCTTGGCCGTCCCGGCGTGCAGGCGAGGCGCGGTCGCGCCCCGAAGCACGCGGCGAGAACGCAGCCGACGTGAGGGGCCGACGGGCCTGAGCCGGCCACTTTCTCCGGGCTGCCCGCTCGCTTCTACCCCGTGCCGGAGCGAGCCGTGTCAAGGGTGGGCCGCAGGCCCATCGCCGCAGGCGACGCGCAGCGCCCTTGACTCGGGTCGCGGAGGCACGACCATGAAGGAGAAGCGGGCGGCCCCACGGTCACTTTCCGGCGTACGTGAGGAAACCGGCCCAGGTGGCGGGGGAGAGGGCGAGTTGGGGGCCCCGGCGGTTCTTGGAGTCGCGGATGTGGATGGTGGTGGGGCAGGTGGCTACTTCGACGCAGTCGCCCTGACTGCCGCTGCTGTAGCTGGACTTGCGCCAATGGAGGGCTACCTCGACGCAGTCGCCCTCGCTGCCGCTGCTGTGGCTGCTCTTGAACCAGGTCAGTTCGGACGTGCTCATAGCGCTCCTCGCATCTGCTCCAACAGGGCCCTGGAGTCCCGAAGGGGCCGGGCCTGCGAGCGCAGTTTTCCATACCGCTGGTGGAGGACGCTGATCTCTTTCGGATCGGCGATGAGGCGGCCGTTGTTCTGTCCTTCCGAATAAGCGAACCACTGATTCTCGGGGGTCTCAAGCAGCTGCAACGGGCCATCCAGGCCGGCGTGCACGGGCTGAAGCAGGGGCATGATCTGGACCTCCACGTTCCGGTGGCGGTCGATCACCTCCAGCAGATGGTCGAGCAACTCTCGTGTGACGGCGTCGCCGCCCGTCCGTCGCTCCAACACGGCCTGTTCGATGATGAAGCTGAACGCGCACGGTCGCTCCCGCCGGGTGGACAGCAGTTCCTGCCTGGCGACTCGGGCGGCCACCCGGTCCTCCAGTTCCTGGTCGTTGGGGATCGGCGGCACGCTGAGCGACACTGCCCGCGCGTACGCCTCCGTCTGCAACAGGCCTGGCACCACTCGGCATTCGTAGGTGTAGAGGTTGATCGCCGAGGCCTCCATCCGCGCCCACCGCCGAAACCAAGCCGCCAACCCCGGCTGCCGGGCCACATGCCCCGCCGCCCGCCGTAACGCCCCCGTGTTGCCGAGGGCCTCCTCCGCCGCCTCCACGAAGGACTCGTCCGGCATGCGGCGGCCCAGCTCCACCGATGCCACCGTGTGTTTCGAGAACCGCACCCGTTCGCCGAACTCCTCCCTGCTCAGCCCCGCGTGTTCGCGCAGGGCCTGGACCACCGCCCCGAAGGTCCGCAGACTGTCCGACGACTCCGGCTCCGCTCCATCGCCCACGTAGGCCACCTCCCGGCACCCATGGTGACGGCGAGTCACCGGTACGGTCCAGTCGGTGACCGCGTACGCGGGGGCGGCGTACGCGGCTCCCACCTGGAGAACTGCCCGTGCCGGGCGCCAGATTGGGGGCATGGACGCTCCCCCCACCACCGTCACCGTCAGTCGAACACTCGCCCAGCGGCTCAGTGGCACCCCGCGGGGTGCCCGGCTCGCGAGGCATCTCGCCGTCGCCCAACTCCACGCGTGGGGTGGCCGGTTCGCGGTGGCGGAGGTGATCGACAAGGTGGAGGTGATCGTCGCCGAGCTGGCTGCGAACACCGTGACGCACGGGCGGGTGCCGGGGCGGGACTTCGAGCTGCGGCTCTCGGTGGTGACCGGGAGCGTGCGGGTCGAGGTCAGCGACACCGGACCGAACGGCGGCCGCCCGGCCCCCGGGACCTGCGGCCGTCGGGGCCGCTGGACGCCGGTGGGCGCGGGCTCGTGCTCGTGGCCGCGCTGGCCGATCGGTGGGAGGTGCTGGAACGGGACTGCGACGGCGCACCGGGCAAGACCGTACGGGCCGAGGTGGACCTGCCGCTTCGTCGCAGACCCTGAGCCGGGCCCCGGGGGACGTGCCCCCGGGACCCGGGTGTCGTCAGGTGGAGACGCCCAGGGTGAGCGTGCCGGTGTAGCCGGCGGTGGTGGAGCCGGTGACGGTCATGAGGCCGGACGTGGCGCCCCCGTCGTCGTAGATCGAGTCCTGGGCGAGGGTGGTGCGGGTGGTCGTGTTGGTCGAGTAGGGCGAGACCTTGGCGACTGCCGTGGTGATGGTCTCGTTGATGAAGAGCTGGCCGGTGTGCACGGTCGTACCGCCGGTGAAGGAGCCGTTGGAGGTCAGGGTGACGCCCGTGTGGACCTTCACGTGGATGTGGATGCAGCGGCCCCGGTACCAGCCCGGGTAGATGGTGGTGATGTTGGCGACGCCGCTGGAGTTGGTGAGGACGCCGCCGCGCAGGAAGGTGCCGTCGTCGGCCTCGCTGTGGCCGTTGTTGCCGACGTAGCCGGAGTACTCGCCGAGCGCGTCGGTGTGCCAGACCTCGACGAGGGCGTTGGGGATGACGGTGCAGGCGGAGTTGACGACGGTGAGGGCCAGCTTGAGCGAGATGCCCGCCTTGCCCTCGGTGATGTCGGTGCGGACCAGCGCGCCGTCGAGGTAGTAGGGGCCCTCGGTCAGTTCCTCCGTGAGGGTGCAGACCGCCGCCGCGGCGGCCGGCTGGAGGTCGGGGGCGGCGGCTGCCGCGGGGGCCTCGGTCGAGACCGCTGCACCTACGGCCAGGGCAGCGGCGGTCGTCCCGGTGGCGACGAGTACGGTACGGCGGCCGACGGAGCGGGCGCCATCTGAGGTGTCTGTCATGAACACGGCACCGTAGGAAGGGTGCCTGTCGGCAAGCTGTCAGTTCCGTAAAGTGAGCTACCGTCAAGTCTTGAGTTGAGACAGCGGAATCGGCGATCGCCGTTCGACTCGGCCATGGAACGTGGACGACGACTTGTGGGCGCTGATCGAGCCGTTGCCGACCCCCTGGCCCGGGCGCTCGCCGGGGCCGGTCGTGACTCGACCGCTACGCGCCGGGCGGCGAGCACTCCATGTCGGAGACCGTCGCGGCTGCCGAAGGCGCCTGGTCGGGCGCGGCGGCGGCGCCCTCGTCGAGCCCGCGGGCGGTGTGGACCCGCAGCAGTCCTTCGATGCCGCGCAGCAGGGTCTCGCCGGCCATGACGGGGTCGCCGAGGTAGCCGGCGCTCATCGCGCCGTCGCGGAGCATGACGAAGTGCCGCCCGGCGTGCTCCGCGGACGCCTCCGTGATCTCGGCGAACAGCCCGGTGATCGTCTGCAGGAACCACGCGCGGTGCTGCACGACGGCCCGGTGGACCGGGTGGTCGGGAGCGGGGAACTCCGCTGCCGCGTTGAGGAAGGCGCATCCGCGGTAGCCGGGCGAGCGGATCTGCTCGACCAGGGACGCACCGATGCCCCGCAGGATGCCGTCGGTCGGCACGTCCGCGGCCGTCAGGAGGCCGATCTGGGTGCGGATCGCCTGGTCGACGCTTCCGATGTAGGCGACGGCCAGGTCTTCCTTGCTGCGGAAGTGGCGGTAGAAGGTGGCGTTGGTGACCTTCGCCTCGGCGACCAGACGGTCGACCCCCACCGTGTGGATGCCCTCGGTGTAGAAGAGCTGCCCGGCGGTCCTCAGGAGCCGCTCTCGGGCCTTGGAGACTCTCCCGCCGGTGCCGGGTTCCGTCTGCGTCATATCACTCATCGTAGCAGGTAGAACGTTCTCTCTTGTTTTCGACGGAAGGGGTGTGCCAGGCTGCAGGCAAGAGAGAACGTTCTCTCTACTTCGAGATGGGGTTTCCCGTGATCCGTCCGGCCGTCCGTCCCGCACTCCGGCGCTCCGCCGCTTCCTCCGCCGCCTCCACCGAGCACGCCGGCGCCACGCCCGCCCTGCGCCGGTTGTACGTCGTCCGCTTCGTCTTCGCCGCCGTGTGGGCGGTGCTCCTGCTGGTGTCCGGCTCCGATCTCACCGCCGGGGTCAAGGTGCTGCTGTTCCTCTATCCCGCCTTCGACGTGGCCGCGGCCGTCGTCGACGCCAGGTCGGCGCGCGTCACCGGGCCGGTCAGGGGCCTGTACGCCAACATGGCCGTCAGCGCGCTCGCCGCCGTCGGCGTCGCGGTCGCCAGTACCGCGGGCGTCGCCGACGTGCTGCGCGTCTGGGGCGCGTGGGCGGTCGTCTCCGGCCTGGTCCAGCTCCTCGTCGGCGTCGCGCGCCGGCCGATGGGCGGCCAGTGGGCCATGATCGTCAGCGGCGGCATCTCGGTGCTGGCCGGCGCGTCCTTCGTCCGAAGCGCCTCACAGGACGACCCCTCGCTGACCGCCCTCGCCGGCTACGCCACGCTCGGCGGGATCTTCTTCCTCGTCTCGGCGATCCGCCTGTCCCGCTCCACCCCCAGGGACTGACCGTGTCGACCGAGGACCCGGGCGCGAAGGGGCCATTAGGGTAGTTCGCCGCGACGAGGGCACCCCCTGAACGGCGAGGGCTCGCGGGAATCGGCGCGGGATCCGGGTCTAATCGCGCCGGAGAACCGAGCGTTGTCCCGCAGTGCTGGAGGAACATTCCCATGGGTGCCACCCCGCTCCTGCCCATGCCGTCCGGTCCCTACCTGGGGAAAGGGCTGCTTCCCGCCGACTTCTACTCCTTCGAGGAAATGCTGACGGACAGCGAGCGGGAGAAGATCGAGCGCGTCCGCGAATTCCTCGCCACGCAGGCCGCTCCCCTCGTCGACGACTACTGGGCCCGGGCCGAGTTCCCCTTTCAGCTGGTGGCCGGATTCGGCGGGCTCGGGCTGGTGGACTGGGCCGACCCGGACTCCGCGGAATCCAGGCCGAGCAATCTCCTCTCGGGATTCCTCGCGCTGGAATTCGCGCACGCCGACGCGTCCTTGGCGACCTTCTCCGGCGTGCACACGGGGCTCGCCATGGGCTCGATCCTCGCCTGCGGCTCCGAGGAGCAGAAGCGGCGGTGGCTGCCGGCGATGAGCCGTTTCGAGAAGATCGGAGCCTTCGGGCTGACCGAGCCGCACGGGGGTTCCGACGTGGCCGGCGGCCTGCGGACGACCGCGCGCCGCGACGGCGACGGCTGGGTCCTCGACGGGGCCAAGAGGTGGATCGGCAACGCGACCTTCGCCGACCTGGTCGTGATCTGGGCGCGGGACACCGAGACCAACCACGTGCTGGGCTTCGTCGTCGAGAAGGACACCCCCGGGTTCACCGCGACGAAGATCGAGAACAAGATGGCGCTGCGGATCGTGCAGAACGCCGACATCGTGCTCGACGGCTGCCGCGTTCCGGAGGCCAACCGGCTGCAGAACGCGAACTCGTTCAAGGACACCGCGGGCATCCTGCGCCAGACGCGCAGCGGGGTGGCCTGGCAGGCCGTGGGGACGATGTTCGGCGCGTACGAGATCGCGTTGCAGTACGCCAAGGAACGCGAGCAGTTCGGGCGGCCCATCGGAGGCTTCCAGCTCGTCCAGGACCTGCTGGTGAAGATGCTCGGCAACGCCACGGCCTCGTGCGGGATGGTGACGCGCCTGGCCCAGTTGCAGGACGCCGGGATCTACCGGGACGAACACTCCGCCCTGGCGAAGGCCTACTGCACCGTGCGGATGCGGGAGAACGTCGGCTGGGCCCGGGAGCTGCTGGCCGGCAACGGCATCATCCTCGACTACAAGGTCGGCCGCTTCGTCGCCGACGCCGAGGCCCTCTACTCGTACGAGGGCACCCGGGAGATCCAGACCCTGATCGTGGGCCGCGCCGTCACCGACGGCCTGAGCGCCTTCGTGAAGTGACGCCGATGACCCCCGAATCCGCGACACCCGAATCCGGCGCCCCCGAATCCGTGCCCCCCGAATCCGGCGCCACCCACTCCGTGGCCACCGAATCCGTGACCACCGAATCCGTCTTCAGCGGCCTGAAGGTCCTCGACGCGTCCTCGTTCATCGCGGCGCCGGCCGCGGCCACCATGCTCTCCGACTTCGGAGCGGACGTCATCAAGATCGAGCCGCCGGGGACGGGCGACCCGCAGCGGCGGCTCAGTTCCGTGCCGCCCAGTCCGCGGGCGCGGGCGAACTACAGCTGGCACCTCGCCAACCGCAACAAGCGCGGCATGGTGCTGGACCTGAAGTCACCGGCGGCCGTCGAGGTCCTCAAGCGGCTCGTCGAGTGGGCCGACGTGGTGATCACCAACTTCCCGCACGGCACGCGCGAGAAGCTGCACCTCGGCTACGCGGAGGTCTCCGGCTGGAACCCGAGGGTCGTCTACGCCGACCTCACCGGCTTCGGGGACACCGGTCCCGACGCCCGGCAGCCGGGCTTCGACCTGACCGCCTACTGGTCGCGCAGCGGCCTGCTCGCCTCCACCCGCGACGCGGGCGCCCCGCCGACCGTGCCGGTCCGGGGCAGCGGCGACTACACGACGGCGATCGCCGTCTACGCGGCGATCACGACCGCCCTCTACCGCCGCGAGCGAACGGGGCAAGGGGCCGACGTCGGCACGTCACTGCTCGCCACGGGCGTCTGGGCCACCGGAACCCTCGTGGCCGCCGCCCTCGCCGACGGCACCCCCTTCGAGCTGCACGACCGGAAGGCACCGGCGAACCCGCTGAACAACCCCTACCGGACCGCGGACGGCGAGTGGCTCATGCTGGTCGCCTCACCCGCGCGCTGGCAGGGACTGGCACGCGCCGTCGGGCACCCCGAACTCCTCGAGGACTCCCGGTTCCTGGACCTGCAGGGGCTGGTCGAGCACTCCACCGCGCTGGCCGAACTGCTCGACACCGCGTTCCGATCGCGGCCCTTCGCCCACTGGAAGGACGCGCTGGACCGGGAACGCATCACCTACAGCCTCATCCAGACGCCGGAAGAGGCCGCGCGGGACCCGCAGCTGCGCGAGAACGGCATCGTCGTGCCGCTGGCGGGAGTCGGCGGGCTGACGGAGACCGTCGGCAGCCCGGTCAACCTCCGCGGGGTGCCGAAGGTGCCGGCGAAACGGGCGCCGGACCTGGGCGAGCACAACGACGAGATCCTCGCCGAGCTGGGATTCGGCCCCGCCGAGATCGCCGAACTGCACGCCGGGGGAGCGGTCCCCGACGCCCCGGAGACGGAGCCGCCGCGCTGAACCCTTCATCCCGGCTTCGCCTGGAAATCGTCTCGACGAAGGGAGCCGGACGGCCGGTGTTTCCCGGGCGGCACAAAGTCCGTTGGTAGCGTCCGCGTACCCCGTGCCGTTCGACCGAGAGAGACCTGATGTCCCCGACGATCCGCAGGGCCGTGATCCCGGCCGCCGGACTGGGCTCCCGCCTGCTGCCCCTGACCAAGGCCACGCCGAAGGAGATGCTCCCGGTCGGCGACAAACCGGTGATCGAGCACACCGTGCGCGAGCTGGTGGACTCGGGCATCACCGACATCACCATCGTCGTCTCGGGCGGCAAGAGCCTGATCCAGGACCACTTCAGGCCGAATCCGGCACTCGTCGAGCAGCTGCGCCAGGACGGCAAGACCGCCTACGCGGACGCCGTCGAGGAGGTCGCCGAACTGGCCCGCAAGGGCCACATCACCTACCTCGACCAGTACGGCCCGTACGGCAACGGCACGCCCGTGCTGAACGCCGCCCGCTCCTTCGGCGACGAACCCGTCCTCGTGCTCTGGCCCGACGACGTGTTCGTCGCCGAGGTGCCCCGCGCCCAGCAGCTGATCCGCGCCTACGAGCAGACCGGCTGCCCGGTGCTGGCCCTGCTGCCGATGGACCCCGCCGACTCCCAGCGCTACGGCGTGCCGATAGTCAAGGAGGACCTCGGCGACGGCCAGCTGCGGATCACCGGCCTGGTCGAGAAGCCCGCGCCGGCCGACGCGCCGTCGCCGTACGCGGCCATCGGCGGCTACGTCGTCACCCCCGGCATCATCGACGAGCTGCGCGAGCAGACCCGCCGCTGGTACGAGCACCGCACCGGCGAGGTGTACCTGACCGACGCCATCAACGCCTACGCCACCAGCCGGGCCGTGTACGGGCAGGTCATCCAAGGCCGTTGGTACGACACCGGCAATCCGGCCGACTACCTCGTCGCCCAGATGGCCTTCGCCCTCGCCCACCCCGAGTACGGGCCCGTGCTGCGCGGTCTGGTCAGCAAGCTCGACGAGGGCGACGGGCGGGACGAGGGGCAGGGCCACGCACCGCGTACGGTATGATCGTTACAGAGCTGGTCGCCGCAACTCACGGTGGCTGGTGCTGCGTTGGTGGTCCAAGGAAAGACGCTCCGCTTCCTGCGGGGAAATGCAGGTGCAAGGCCTGCCCGGCGCTCGATCCGGTGCCCGTTCGCATTCGATGCGGACGGGCACCGCGCCGTTTCCACGCCTTTTTCCGCGCGTCCTCGGCAGCTCACGCCCCCCTCGGCAACCCTTTAGGGGTAATTAGTCCGCTTCTTTGGCGTCTGCGCCGGATTGTGCTGATATGAAACCTTCTGGACAGAGGGCAACTCCAGGGGCGGGGAATGACAACAGCACAGGTCGGTGTAGTGATCGTCGGCGCCGGCCCGGCAGGGCTCGTCCTGGGGAACCTGCTGCTGGACCGGGGCATCGACTGCGTGATCCTGGAGCGGCGCGACCGGGCCGCGGTGGAGGGCCGGGCCCGGGCCGGATTCCTCGCCGCCCACTCCGTCCGCGTGTTGACCGAGAACGGCCTGGCGACCGGCCTGCTGGCCCGCGGAAAGACCCACACCACCTGTCTGTTCCGCAGCGACCGCGGCGAATTCACCCTGGACTACGGCAAGTCGGGCCTCGGCGAGCCGCACACCGTCTACCTCCAGCAGGAACTCGTACGGGACCTGATCGCCGAGTACCTGCGGCGCGGCGGGGAGATCCGGTTCGGCACCGAGGCGGCGGAAGTGGCCGATGAGGTCTCGGCGGCCCGGGTACGGGTGCGTGACGGCGCGGACGTCACCGGCCAGTATGTCGCCGGCTGCGACGGGCACCGGGGGATCGGCCGCGCCGCGCTGACGGCCCGCGGTACCCGCACCGCCCGCCGGGACCACGGGGTCTCCTGGCTGGCCGTGCTGGTCGCCGCCCCGCCCAGCCTGGAGGCGGTCGGATACGCCCTGCACGAGCGCGGGTTCGCCGGCCACATGGCACGGACCGCCACCGTCACCCGCTACTACCTCCAGTGTCCGCGCGGCACCGATCCCGCCGACTGGAGCGAGGACCGGATCTGGACGGAGCTCGCGACCCGGCTGCGGACGGACGAGTTCGGGCCGCTGCGCGACGGCCCCGTCCTGGAGAAGGCGGTCGTCGACCTGCGCTCCGACGTCCTGGAGTCCCCGGGCGCCGGCCGGCTGTGGCTGGCCGGCGACGCGGCCGGACTCATCAGCCCCTCGGCCGCCAAGGGCGCCAACCTCGCCGTACTCCAGGCCGAGTTGCTGGCCCGTGCCCTCGAAGGGGCACTGGCCCACGGCGACTTCACGGGCCTCGCCCGGTACGCCGCCGACTGCCTGCCCCGCGTCTGGCGGGCCCACGAGTTCTCGCACTGGATGAGCGGCCTGCTGCACGGCCCGGCCGGCGAGGACGACGAGGCCCGCTACGGGCGTGCGCTCCAGTACGCCCGCCTGGAGAGCCTGCGCACCTCGCGCACGCACCAGGACTTCTTCGCCGAGAACTACACCGGCATCTGACCCCCGGGGCCGGCACGGCCGTCCCCGGTTCTCCCTGCCCCACGATCATCGGGAACCTTTCATGAACCTCTCCGTCGTACAGGCATGTCTGACGGAAACCGACCTGGTACGCATCCGGCGCGCGGCCGACCACGTCCGCGACCACGACACGGACCAGGTCCTCGCCGAGCTGCTGCCCGGCCTGACGGCCGACGAGCGGACCGACGTCGCCCGCCATCTCGGCTACGACCACACCGCCGTACTGGTCTTCCCCGCCTCCCTCGACGGGCTCCGCGACGACCTGCGCGGCGCCGGCCTCGACCCGGGTCCCGTCACACCGAGCGTGGTGGTGCGCGGGCGGCTGGCCCGGCGCTACGGCGCCGCCGTCGGCGACAGCCCGGTCGGGATCGTGCACGTGCCCGTGGCCGGGCGGACCGTGGAGATCTTCGCGCTGCCCGTGCCGCCCGGCTCCCCGCTGGAGACGGTCGCCGCCGACGAACGGACCCACGGCCACGAGTCCCACCACGCCTTCGCGGTGACCGCACCGGGCCGGGTGATCCCCGCCGGACTGCGCACCCTGCTGACGGAACGCGGCGGCGCGGTCCCGGACGGCGGCGGCTACAACAACCACGAGAACATCACCGTCCTCTACTTCCGCACCGCCGCCCACCGCCGCTTCGAACTCCGCCTCCCCGGCCGCCAGGAACCCCTCCCCGACCCCACCCTCGCCCTCCTCGGCGTGATGACCGGCGCCTGGGCCACCCAGGCCGTCCGCACCATGGCCGAACTGGGCATCGCCGACCACCTGGCCGCCCACCCGGCTCTGGACACCACCACCCTCGCCACCCTCACCCACACCGACCCGGACGCTCTCCGCCGCCTCCTCCGCTACCTCGCCACCCTGGGCCTGCTCACCTCGTCCCCCGACGGCACCCACCACCTCACCGCCCTCGGCGACCCCCTGCGCACGGGCACGGACCACTCCCTCCACCCCCTCGCACTGCTCTACGGCGGCCCGTTCTACGACTCCTTCGCCGGGCTCCCGTACGCCGTCAGCACCGGGAAGGAAGCTTTCGCCCACCGTTACGGTGAGCACCACTTCCGCTACTTCGCCGCCCGCCCCGAGCTGGGCGACCTCTTCCACCGGGCGATGGCGGCGAGCGCGGAGATGTTCACACCGGTACCGGACCTCGTCGACTTCTCCGGCGTACGGCGCGTGGTCGACGTCGGCGGCGGCAACGGCGCCCTGCTCGGCCGGGTCCTCCGGGCCCACGCCCACATCGAAGGTGTCCTGCTGGAACGCCCCGAGGCCCTGGCGGCGGCCCGGTCGGAACTGTCCGACCTGCCCGGCCGCTGCACCTTCACCGCGGGCGACTTCACCGACTCCGTCCCCGCCGGCGGCGACGTCTACCTCCTGTCCCGCGTCCTGCACGACTGGGACGACGAACGCTGCCTGACCATCCTGCGCCGCTGCGCGCAGGCGATGCGCGAGGGCAGCCGCCTGCTGATCGTGGAACGCCTGCTCCCCGGCGACACGGCGGCGGCCTGGGACATCCACATGCTGTGCAACGTGGGCGGCCGGGAACGCGAAGAGGCCCACTACGGCCGCCTACTGGAGCAGGCGGGCTTCAGGCCGGTGGCCTGCCACACGTTGCCTCTGGGAGCGTCACTTCTGCACGCCGTGCGAGGCTGAGCACTCCTTGCGGGGCGCGGTTCCGGGGACGGGGCCGATCGGTCCGCGGTGGGGCAACCCGCCACGGACCGCTTCCTCCGGACCGTTCAAGGCCGCGTGCGCGACGGCCGTCCGGACACTCCGCCCTGTGCGGCGAGATCCGGAGCCGATCAGCAACTTCGTTGTCGCCGCATTCGCCGGCGGGGCCCTCGGGAGCGCGACCAAGAAGGCGGAATCCCAGTTCCCACGTATCCTCCACCTCTCAGTGAGGTGCTGGCGGAGGAGGTGGAGATGACAGCTGAGCCGGACGAGAAGAGCCAGGGGTTCACGCTGTTGCGATTCACCCTCATGCTCTTCACCGTTGCGATCGCCCACTTCGCGACCGCTGTCGCCTTCGGACACTCCGTCACGAACGCGCTGGAGACCCTGGCCGAAGACACGGTCATGCTCATGGTCGCGGTCTCGGTGGTCCCCTGCATCAGGTCCAGGGTGCGCCGGAAAGGACAGCACTAGCGGCTTCGGCCAAGGCGCGTCGGGCTGTCGCATGTCCGCGAGAAGTGAGTCAAAAGAGAGAGCCGCCCTACGAGATCGCTCCGGACACGGCTCTCGCCGACAGGACGTACTGCTCTCGCAGCACAACACCGTGGAAGTCCGAGACCGTCTGCCTACGGATCGGAAGGTTGCGAGGGGGTGGGTGCGGAGCCATTCGGCATCCCGGGACCCAGACGTCCGGGGGCCCTATCCGGCCACCCCTCCTTGATGGTTGCACCACATGACGCCCGCAGAATCGCGGAAGTCGACCACGGACCAGATGGCGCAGCCCCAGTCGTAGATCAGCACCAGGCCGGCCGGGATGCAGCCGGACGGATCAGGGCCGTCCTGATACAGCTCGGCGATGTCCGCAAAGTTGCGCTGCGCGGACCCGCCACTCACTCCCAGGATTCCTTCGTTCGGGCCGAATCCGCCGTTGGTGACCTCGACGTACAAGCGCCGCCGCAGGAGAGGAGGCAGAGGGAACCCGACGGCTTCCTCCGCCACGGCGACAGCCCCGCTCCGAGGCGGAGAGTCTCAGGGCACCCGATGGCGCCAACATCCGTGACACAGCCCGGCTCTAGACATTTCCGCGCGCGTCTATTTACTCACGCATACTTCGAACGACTCTTCTGTGCGTAGTTGGTTGCTTGCATGAGTATGTGTGAGTAGCCTGAAGCGTCAGTAAGTGGGGAGCGTGTGCAACAAGGAGGGGTCATGCGACTGATCGACGGGACGCCGCAGGAGATTGCCGAGTTCTTGCGGCTTACTCAGAGCGAGGAGGACCCGGACGCGGGGGCACCAGGGGACATCGATCCCGACCCGTCTGGTGAGAGTGCGGGCGGATTGCTGGACTGGGCGCAGATCGCCGAGCTGGTGAACGGCCGTGCCCGCAGCGCGGAGATTGCCACGCGTGTGCTGGATTTTCTGCGCGGCGCTGTTGCCCTCGGCAACGTGGAAATCGGTCCGGGCGAGTCCGAGCGAACCCGTGACGGTCGTACCGATTACGTCATGGTTCGAGACGCCGGTGTCCGTCGGTTCGGAGCCGTTGCCTATGTGAAAGCGACCAACGGTGGTCTCACCCTGCGCTTGACGAGGGAGGATGTGGCCGACGTCAGCGACCCGGCCATCAGCTTTCGCAACGTTCGCGCGGGGCACCAATACGTCGTCAATTGCCCGCTGCGCAACGACGCGGCGGTTCAGGTGGCGTTGCGTCTCGTACAGCTCGCTTTGGGGAAGGTTCGCCAGTAGCCAAGGTGGTCGGCGAGCCGCTGCGAGCAGGGATCGCCCATACCGAGGGGGCTCAGTGGTTTTGGAGAGGGGATGCCGAAGCTTCACGAGCTCCCGGACCGGCGTGGCCCGGGGTTCTCTTCTGAGTCACCCCCCGCGGTCGCGTGCTCTCCTTGCCGGGACAGCAGACCGCCCCAACACGCCGCAGAGCGTAGGCGGACACTCACGGTTCATCCAGGTCAACGCCCCAACTACCGCCGAAACACATCAACTTCCCAAGCTGAGAGCGTTGGTGCGTTGTCATTCAGGTGAGTGGCCGGCATCGGTCACCGGCCCGTCCACCAAGCGATACCAGCTCCGATGGCTGTGGGCGTGATTGTGACGGCCCATGCGGGAATGCGCTGGATGGTCAAGTGCAGGCCACCGCAACGAATTTCAAGGGCTGGTTGCCCTTGGGCTGTCTCAGGAGCGGACGGCGTGGCCGGGGTCTTCTGCGAGGCGACGCGCTTGGTCATGCAAGGAGAGTGCCCGAGCGCAGTCCATCACGAGAACCAGACCGGACAGATATGCATATATCTGTCCCTCGTTGAGGTGAATTCCCGGACGAGCGACCGCATTTGATGCGCGGGTAGAGGTCGCCGTCAGGGCACAACGGTTGCTTCCGGCACTACGCGTCCTCCGGCTATCGCCCGGATGGCGGGACGGGCGGTACAGCTGATCCCGGATCGCAGCGAGACTCCCGACGAGGTCGCCCTGTCCGCCGACGGTCCGGTGCAGGGGAGGGTTGTCGGCGAGGCGCTGGGGCGTCAGGTGGGCAAGCCGGACGGCGAAGCGTTCACGGTCACGCCGTGAGCCGGCGCAGTCACCCACAGCGCGAGGGCCGGGTCACAACATCCTTGTTTTCGGGGGTAGTTGGTGTCGCATGCGAAGCAAGACCAGCCCCGTGGCGAGCGACTTCACCATGGCGGACCGCATTCCTTCGGCTGGGTGTTTTCCCCGGGCGCAGCTCGTGTGAGACTTGGCCGATGGAGCCGAGCGGAAGTCCGGCAGGGCCGAATCTCCCGTTCGCGCGGATCGCCGTGGCCGGCGCGATCGCGGCAGCGGTGACGTGCGTCGTGGTGGTGTGTACCGTTCCGCAGCCGTCGACCGGTGTCGTTCTGGGCTGCTTGTACGTGCCTGCGACCGCAGGGGTGTTGATGCTCTGGAGGGCGTCGGTCTACACCTGGCGGCGGGGCGCTGCACGCCCGCGGGCGTTCGTCGTCGATGAGGGGCGCGCATTCGTCCTGCTCCCGGACCGCGCGACGACACGCGCTGTCGGCCTTGTGCTGATGTGCACCTTCGCGGTGGGCTACCCCATCACCGAGGCGCGGGAAGCCTCCTTGGGATTGACCGAGTGGGTGGTTCTGGGACTGGCCCTGGTCATCGTGCCCGATGCTGTCCTGCATGTCGTGTTTCTCTGCAGGGGCACTCCCCGTCCGCTCGTGGAGGTGACGTCCGACGGTGTCACGGCTCGCGGGTTCTTCGGATCGGTGCAAGTGGCATGGGGCTCGTTCAAGCCCGGCTACGCCATTTGGCCGGACCGGCGGATGCGCGTCGGGTTACCGGTCTACTCGTGGGACGCCGTGCTACAGCGCGGGCTGAAGCCGTACGGCGTGCGGCTCCCCGCGAAGCGTGAACCGTTCTACGACTCGTTCGAGCTGTCCGGGGCATGGGCGACCAACCCCTGGTGGGCCGGCCAGGCCATTGCGCGGTACTACACGAACAGGTTCAGTCGCGGCGAGATCGGCACTGCTGCCGAGCACGAACTGCTCGCCGCCCGGCTGCGGGTGTACCGGCGTGAGATCGACGAGCAGCTGAGCAGCTACCAATGAGCCCGTCTCACCCTGAAGTTGCCGGCCGCGAGGCTGGAGGCCGGATGACAGGGCCCCTGGAAAGCCCAAGCTATGCAGGCTCCGGGCGCATCGTCCTGGCGGTGCGTGCACGGGCGGCCGGCCGTGAGCTGCCGGCCTGGCGTCCGCGGAGGACGTCGCCGCCTACGAGAGGGTGGTAGGGCATCCGACGCCCGAGCCGACCCCCAGTGCCCCGAACGCGGACACGCGCTGTTTCCCGAAGATCTCGCACCGGCCGAACGGCTCCGCGGGTGGCTGGACGGACGCTCGGACTTTCCGGAGACGTCCGCCGGTTCCCGATCCTCAGCCGGCGTGCTAGCCGACCTGTCCCATCCCCGCCGCGTTCGGCCAGCTCTGCGCGTTCGGCCAGCCGGTGGCCGGGGCCGGGGCCAGGTCCGGGACGGGGGGTGCGGGCGCCGTCATCCCGCGTACCTGCGCGGCGGTGAGACCACCCCTCGCCGGTACCCCGGGCGGCGTGGGTCCGGCCGGAGCGGGTGCCGGGACCGGGGTCTGCATCTGTATGGGCATCGGAGCCGGTGCGGGCGCCTGGGCCATCTGGGCCATCTGGGCCAGGGGTGACATCTGAGCCACCGGCGCCATCATCGGCTGTTGCTGGGGCTGTTGCATCTGCATGGCTGCCGCCGGCATCGGCATCCCGACGCCGCCCTGCTGCGCGGCGACGGGGAGCGGCATGCCGACGCCGACGGCGGGAGCGGCGGCGAGCCCCGGTACGGGCATCGCGCCGACTGCCTGCGCGAGCTGCATGCCCGCCCCGTTGGTCTCGCTCACCAGCCGGTCCACCGCCGCCGTACCCGAGCTGTAGCTGGTCCCGGTGCTCAGCTCGGGCACGGCGGCTCCCCTCCTGGTCCCGTAGAGCACCTGTTCCATGGCGGACACCAGGCGACGCACGTCCACCTCGGGGCGCACCACGAGACGCAGGAAGCGGCTGGAAGAACCGATCTTGTTGCCGCACTCGCGGACCAGGATCCGGTGCTCGGTGAGCATCCGGTCCCGCACCACGGTGCCCTCGGCGCCGACGGGAAGGCGCACGAAGAGGAAGTTGCCCTGCGAGGGGTAGACCGTCAGGCCGGGCAGCAGGGACAGCTGGCTGGCCATCTCCAGACGGTCACGGCGCACCTGCAGCAGGCTCTGCGCGTACTCGGCGCCGTGCTCCTTGAGCATGAAGACGACGTACTCGGCGAAGGCGTTGAGGTTCCACTTCGGGAGCATCGAGCGGACCTTGCCGGCCAGCGAGGGGTTGGCGACCATGTAGCCGAAGCGGATGCCGTGCAGGCCGAAGTTCTTGCCGAGGCTGCGCAGCACGATGACGTTCGGCCGGAGCATGGCCTCCTGGACGACGCTGGGCTCGGCCTCGGCGTCCGCGAACTCCAGGAACGACTCGTCGATGACGATCAGGTCCAGGTCGGCCATCGCGTCCATGAACTGCACCAGCGCCTGCTTGTGCAGGAAGCCGCCGTCGGGGTTGTTGGGGTTGCAGATGACGGCGACCTTGGTGCCCCGCTTGCGGATGAAGTCGGCGTACTGCGCGAGGTCCAGGGCGAAGCCGTTGGACTCCTGGAGCGGGAACATGTCGACGCGCTTGCCGGTCTCCATCGGCTGGTCGGTCCAGCGGCCGAAGGTGGGGACGGGGATGGCGAGGGACTCGCGGACCAGCAGGTGGTCGATCCAGGTGATCAGCTCGGTGGAGCCGTTGCCCATGGCCACGGCCTGCGGCGGGAGCTGGAGGAGCTGGCACAGCTCGGCGGTGATGGTGTCGGCGCTGCTCGGGTAGAAGGTGATGATGTCCTTCAGCCGGGCCGCCATCGTTTCCATCATGGCCGGGGTGGGGAAGTAGGGGTTGCAGGGAATGCAGAAGTCGACCGGACCGGTTCCCTCGCCTCCCTCACGGGTCAGCGCCGCCATCGACGGGCTGTGAGCACCGCTACGGAACAACGAGGTGACGCTGCCGGCCATTGAACCTCCGTATGAGGCGGGCCCGTTGGGGACGTCCGGGCCCGTCGTCTTGGGCGGCCCGCGCGGGGGAGCACGGGCCGCCCTTGAATACGGATGCGCACGGGGCGCTGTTCAACGCGTGTGAAAAAAGTGTGAGTTTACGTTTCTTCCCCGGCGTGGACGCGACCGGCCCCTTACCAGCCGCGCCCACGCGCCTCACACGCGCCTCACATGCGCCTCAGGCGTCGAACGTGTGAACCGTCCGCGTCCTGTAGACCTGCCCCGGCCGGAGCACCGTGGACGGGAAATTGGCGTGGTTCGGCGAGTCGGGGAAGTGCTGTGTCTCCAGGCACAGCGCGTCACCCTGCCGGTACGTCCGCCCGCCCGTCCCCGTCAGCGTCCCGTCGAGGAAGTTCCCGGAGTAGAACTGCAGCCCCGGCTGGTCGGTGGCGATCTTCAGTGTGCGGCCGGAGCGCGGGTCGCGCAGCGTGGCCACGTGCTCGGGCTTCGCGGTGATGCCCTTGTCCAGCGCCCAGTTGTGGTCGAAGCCCTTGGCCTGCACCTGCTGGACGTGCCCGGCCCGGATGTCCCGCCCGATCGTCTTCGTCTCGCGGAAGTCGAACGGGGTGCCGCGGACGGTGGCCAGCTCACCGGTGGGGATCAGCCCGGAGTCGGTCGGCGTGTACTTGCCCGCGGCGATGGTCAGCTCGTGGTCCTCGATGGTCCCGCTGCCCTCGCCGGCGAGGTTCCAGTAGACGTGGCTGGTGAGGTTGACGACCGTGGCCTTGTCGGTGGTGGCCTCGTAGTCGATGATCCATTCGCCGCGCCTGGTGAGGGTGTACGTCACCTTCGTCTTGAGCGTGCCGGGGTAGCCCATCTCGCCGTCGACGCTGGTGTAGTGCAGGACGAGGCCGACGTCGGAGCCCTTCACGAACGGCTCGACGTCCCAGACGTGCTTGTCGAAGCCCTGGGTGCCGCCGTGCAGGCTGTTCACACCGTCGTTGACGGAGAGCTGGTAGCTCTTGCCGTCGAGGGTGAACTGGCCCTTGGCGATGCGGTTGCCGTAGCGGCCGATCAGGGCGCCGAAGTACGGGGTCTTGGCGACGTAGTCGTCGATGTTGTCGAAGCCCAGGGAGACGTTGGCGTAGTGGCCGCGGCGGTCCGGGATCTCCAGGGTCTGGACGACACCGCCCCAGTTGAGGACCTTCAGCCGGGTGCCGCCGTTCTCCAGCGACCAGCGGTAGATCTTCGTGCCGTCGGCGAGCTTCCCGAAGGACTCCTTCACCGGCTTCCTGCCTCCCGAACCGGTGGCGGCCTCGGCGGTGCCGCTGCCGAGGGCGGTGGCGGCGATGCCCGCTGCCGCGGCTCCTGCGATGACCGTGCGTCTGTTCAGTTCCATGTGCGGCTCCCACAAAGGTGGGGCCCCGCCTTCCGGCGGGGCCCGAGCTGACTTACGAACCGGACTTGCGCTTGTTCCACACGTCGAAGCCGACCGCCGCGAGGAGGGCGAGGCCCTTGATGACCTGTTGCCAGTCGGTGCCGACGCTGAGGAGGTTCATGCCGTTGTTCAGCACGCCGAGGACGAGGCCGCCGATGATGGCACCGAGGATGGTGCCGACACCGCCGCTCATGGAGGCGCCGCCGATGAACGAGGAGGCGATCGCCTCCAGTTCGAAGCCGTCGCCCGCCTTCGGCGAGGCCGCGTTCAGCCGGGCCGCTACCACCAGGCCGGCCAGGGCCGCGAGCACGCCCATGTTCAGGAAGACGTAGAAGGAGACCTTCTTGTCCTTGACGCCGGACAGCTTGGCCGCCGGCAGGTTGCCGCCGATCGCGTAGATGTGCCGGCCGAAGACCGCGTTGCGCATCACGTAGCCGTAGCCGACGACCAGCGCGCCCAGGACGATCAGGATGATCGGGGCGCCCTTGTAGCTGGCGAGCAGCATGGTGAGGACGAGGATCGCGGCGACCAGCGCGGTCAGCTTGAGCAGGAACAGCCGGGTGGGCGGCACCTCCAGGGCGAACTCCTGCTGGCGGCGCCGGTCGCGGAACTCCTGCCAGACCACGGCGCCGGCCAGCGCGAGGCCCAGCAGCAGCGTGATGTTGTGGTAGTTGGTGTCCGGGCCCACCTCGGGCAGGAAGCCGTTGCCCAGCTTCTGCAGGCCGTCCGGGAACGGGCCGATGGTCTGGCCCTGGAGCAGGATCTCGGTGAGACCGCGGAAGAGCAGCATCCCGGCCAGGGTGACGATGAACGACGGTATGCCGAGGTAGGCGATCAGGAACCCTTGCAGGGAGCCGGCCACCGCGCCCATCGCCAGGCACAGGATCAGCGCGACCGGCCACGGCACGCCGTGGTTGACCGTCAGCACGGCGGCGAAGGCGCCCACGAACGCGGTCAGCGAGCCGACCGACAGGTCGATGTGCCCGGCGATGATCACCATCATCATGCCGATGGCGAGGATCAGGATGTAGCTGTTCTGCAGGACCAGGTTGGAGACGTTGCGCGGCAGCAGCAGGTCACCATTGGTCCAGACGGCGAACAGGGCGACGATCAGACCGAGCGCGATCAGCATGCCGTACTGGCGCATGTTGCGGCGCAGGCCGTTCAGCACCAGCTGGAGCAGCCCGCCGTCCTCGTCGGGGGCGCGCCAGCCCGGCGGCACGGGGGCCGGGCTCTTGGCGGTGACATCCGTGCTCATCGCGATACCTCTTTGTCCTTCGTCATATGGCGCATCAGCACTTCCTGCGTGGCCTCGGACCTGGGCACCTCACCGGTCAGGCGGCCCGCGGCCATGGTGTAGATGCGGTCGCACATGCCGAGCAGTTCGGGCAGCTCGGAGGAGATGAAGACCACCGCCTTGCCCTGGGCGGCGAGCTGGTCGATGACCGTGTAGATCTCGTACTTGGCGCCGACGTCGATCCCGCGGGTCGGTTCGTCGAGGATCAGCACGTCCGGACCCGCGAAGATCCACTTGCTGAGGACGACCTTCTGCTGGTTGCCGCCGGACAGCTTGCCCACCGGCTCGAAGACCGTCGGCGCCTTGATGTTCATGGACGTGCGGTAGCCCTCGGAGACCTGCCGCTCCTCGTGCTCGTCCACGATCCCGCGCCGGGCGACCTTGTTCAGCGCGGTCAGCGAGATGTTGCGGTTGATGGTGTCGATGAGGTTGAGGCCGTAGTGCTTGCGGTCCTCGGTGACGTACGCGATGCCGTGCCCGACCGCCTCCGCGACCGACTTGGTACGGATCTCCGTGCCGTCCTTGAGGACCGAGCCGCCCGCGTAGCGGCCGTACGTCCGCCCGAAGACGCTCATCGCGAGTTCGGTGCGGCCCGCGCCCATCAGCCCCGCGATGCCGACGATCTCGCCGCGCCGGACATGGATCGACACGTCGTCGACGACCTTGCGCTCCTGGTCGATCGGGTGTCGCACGGTCCAGTTGCGGACCTCCAGGGCCGGCGCCGCGTCCGCCTCGCCCTCGTAAGCGCTCCGCTCGGGGAAGCGGTGGTCCAGGTCGCGGCCCACCATGCCGGAGATGATCCGCTCCTCCGTCGTCTCCTTCGACTTCACGTCGAGGGTCTCGATGGAGTGGCCGTCCCGGATGATCGTCACCGAGTCGGCGACCCGGCGGATCTCGTTGAGCTTGTGCGAGATGATGATCGAGGTGATGCCCTGGTTCTTCAACTCCAGGATGAGATCGAGGAGTTTGCCGCTGTCCTCGTCGTTCAGCGCGGCCGTCGGCTCGTCCAGGATGAGCAGCTTCACCTTCTTCGACAGCGCCTTCGCGATCTCCACCAGCTGCTGCTTGCCCACGCCGATGTCGGTGACGCGGGTCTCCGGGTGGTCGTCGAGACCGACCCGGCGAAGCAGCTCGGTGGCGTGCCGCAGGGTCTCCCGCCAGTCGATGAAGCCGCCCTTGGCGTGTTCGTTGCCGAGAAAGATGTTCTCCGCCAGCGAGAGGTACGGCGACAGCGCCAGCTCCTGGTGGATGATGACGATGCCGCGGTGCTCGCTGGCCCGGATGTCACCGAACCTGCAGAGCTCGCCCTCGAAGAGGATGTCCCCCTCGTAACTGCCGTGCGGGTGGACGCCGGAGAGGACCTTCATCAGGGTCGACTTGCCGGCGCCGTTCTCCCCGCAGATGGCGTGGACCTCGCCCTGGCGGACGGTCAGTGAGACGTCCGACAGCGCCTTGACGCCGGGAAAGGTCTTGACGATCGAGCGCATTTCCAGGACGGGTCCCGCCATGGTCGTGCCTTCCAATCAGTAGGACAACTAGTGGGGGACAGAGGTCACTTGAGCTCGGCGTCGGTGTAGTAGCCGCCCTTGACGAGGACTTCCTCGTAGTTGGACTTGTCGACGCTCACCGGCTGCAGCAGGTAGGCGGGGACGACCTTGGAGCCGTTGTCGTACGTCTTGGTGTCGTTCGTCTCCGGCGTCTTCTTGTTCAGGACGTCGTCGACCATGGTCGCGGCGACCTTGGCGAGCTGCCGGGTGTCCTTGTAGACGGTCTGCGTCTGCTCGCCCGCGATGATCGACTTCACCGAGGCCAGCTCGGCGTCCTGCCCGGTGATGACGGGCAGCGGCTGGCTGCCGGAGCCGTAGCCGTCCGACTTCAGCGCGGCGATGATGCCGATCGAGATGCCGTCGTACGGCGAGAGCACCGCGTCGACCTTGGCGGACTTGTAGGAGGAGGTGAGGATGTCCTCCATCCGGGACTGAGCGGTCGCACCGTCCCAGCGCAGGGTGGTGACCTTGTTCAGCGCGGTCTGGCCGGACTTGACCACCAGCTGCTTCTTGTCGATGTACGGCTGGAGCACGCTCATCGCGCCCTGGAAGAAGTACTTGGTGTTGTTGTCGTCGTTGGAGCCGGCGAACAGCTCGATGTTGAACGGGCCCTTCTTGCCGCTGTCCAGGCCCAGCTTGTGCACGATGTACGTGCCCTGCTCGACACCGACCTTCGTGTTGTCGAAGGACGCGTAGTAGTCGACGTTCTTCGTGCCGAGGATCAGCCGGTCGTAGGCGATGACCGGGATGTTGGCGTCCGCGGCCTCCTGGAGCACGTTGTTCAGGGACTTGTTGTCGATGGCCGCGATGATCAGGCCCTTGACGCCCTGCGTGATCAGGTTCTCGATCTGCGAGACCTGCTGGTCCGGGTCGTCCTCGCCGTAGACCAGCTTGGTCTTGTAGCCCTTGGACTCCAGGTCCTTGACGACGTTCTTGCCGTCCGCGATCCAGCGCTCGGACGACTTGGTCGGCATCGCGATACCGATGGTGCCGCCCTTGGCGCTGCTGCCTTCCTCCTTGCTGCCGCCCTCACTGCTCTGGCCGCACGCGGACAGGGTCAGAGCGAGCGAGGCGGCCCCGGCTATGAGGGTGAGGGCGCTTCTACGAGTGCGCATGGTGATCGTCCCTGTTCTTCTCGTCGTTGAGATGTGTCAAGCAAGGTCGGTTTGAAGCGCCCCGAGGGGCAGCGCCCCGTAAGGGGCGCGGGGCTGCAGTTGATTTGCGGCTCCGCCGCGTGGGCGCGACCAGCCACAACGGACCCGCAGTCCCCAACGTTCGTCAGGCGGCACCCTCGACGGGGAACCGGCGGAGAGAACCCGGCAACCGCGACCCCAGCGGCGCCATCCCCCCGTCCGCCCCGTGCCGGGCGAGCAGGTCCAGGGCGAGCCGCCCCCGCCGCACCCGCTCCCGCGCGGTGTCCAGCGTCACGTCCCGCAGATGCGTGCCCCACGGGTAGATGCCGGGCGCCCTGGACAGCCCGAACTTCAGGTAGATCGGCGCACCGCGCCGGATCAGCTCGGCGACCTCGTACATCCGGATGTAGCCGCCGAGGTCGTCGGGGGCCTCGATGTACATGTCCATGGGGGCGCCCGACACCCGGCGGATCTCGGTGAGGTGATCGAGCGTCAGGTCGCTCGGCACGTTGACGGAGTCGGCGCCGAGGTGCTCGAAGACCGAGTACGAGGCCGGGTTGACCGGTCCGATCAGCGCGGACACCTTCAGCGTGGTGTCCGCCGGGATGATCCCGGCCTGCCGGGCCCGGTGCAGCGTCCACAGCACGCCCTCGTCGGCGACGAGCAGGCACTTGACGCCCAGCTCGGTCGCCCGGACCGCGTCCTCGACGCACCCGGCGACGGCGTCGTGGCCGCGGGCGCGCAGCCCGGCCCCCCGCGAGTCGGAGCGCACCGAGCCGCCGATGTCCCAGGTGCCGCGCGGGCCGGTGAACAGGCAGAGCTCGATGTCCCGTTCGTCGGTCGCGTCGACCATCTCGGTGATCTCGGCGTCGGTGAGCATCCACACGCCGCTGCCCTGGCTGATCCGGTGGATCGGCACGTCCAGGCGCGAGGACTCCTTGAGGACGACGGCCAGCGCCTCGGGGCCCTCGCAGGAGGGGATCTCGGTGCGCCACTTGCCGCCGCCCGGGAAGCTGTGCGCGGAGGCGTCGGCGGGGTCGAGGGCGGGCGCGCCCAGGCCGAGAGCGGCGAGCGCCTGCTCACCGGGTCGGCGGGCCGCCGTAACGGAAGCGTCGGTCGTCACAAGCTGTCCTTCGTGTTCGGTATTTCGGACAAGGTTCGCGGCTCGGGGCAGAGAAAAGGCTTGGTGGCACGCCGGCCACGGCGAGGTCAGGGCACGCCGCGGCCGACGTACGACTAGGGGCGGAGCAGCACCTTGCCCACCTTCGGATCACCGGCCCCCACCAGCTCGATGGCCTGCGGGAACTCGGTCAGCGGCAGCTCGTGCGTGATCAGGGGCAGCGGATCGAGGAGACCGGCCCCGAAGACCCGTACCGTGTGCGCCCAGGCGTCCGGCGGTGCCCCGAAGACGGTGTGCACCTCCAGCTGCCGTACGACGAGGTCGGTCGGGTCCAGGCCGTCGGCACCGGCGGCCGGGATACCGGTCAGGACCAGGCGTCCGCCGCGCCTGAGCAGGGAGGCGGCGGTGCGCGCGGCGGACGCGGACCCGGCGGTCTCGATGACGACGTCGAAGTCGTCGGGCAACTCCTGGTCCTTGGTGCGGAAGTCGGTGGCCCCGAACTGCCGGGAGAGGGCCTCCCGGTCGTTCCGGGTCCCGACCACCAGCAGTTCACTCGGCGAGATCGCGCGCAGGAACTGCACGGCGAACATGCCCAGCGTGCCGGTGCCGACCACCGCGACCCGCTCGCCCGGCTGGGCGTTGCCCTTCAGCGCGGCCGCCGCGATACAGGCGGCGGGCTCCAGGAGCGCGGCCGCCGTGAGGTCGGCGTCGTCCGGCAGGGCGTGCAGCAGGCGGGCCGGGAGGGTGAGGGTGGCGGCCATGGCGCCCGGCTGGGTGAAGCCGGTCTCCTCGTAGCCGTCGGTGCACAGGGTGGTCTCGCCGGCGTGGCAGCGGTCGCACACCTGGCAGTTGCGGAAGCCCTCACCGACGACCTTGCGGCCGACGAGCGAGACCGGCACCCCGGGGCCCACCTCCGACACGGTTCCCGACCACTCGTGCCCCGGCGTCAACGGGTAGCGCACATATCCCTCGGGCCGGTTCCCCTGGTACACCTCGCGGTCGCTTCCGCAAATCCCGACCGCGTGCACGGCGACCAGCGCCTCGCCGGGACCGGGCTCGCGGGGCGTGTGGTCCTCGACCCGGTGGGCCCCCGGCGCCTCGACGACGACCTGGGAACCGGAGGCGGCGCCGGCGCTCACTTGGTCCCCTTGGGCTTGCGCTGCTCCCAGCCCTCGGCCCACAGGTCGAACCGGGCCTGCTGCTGCGGGAACTCGGCGGCCGCGTCGGCGTCGAACTCGACCCCGAGCCCCGGCGCGTCGGACAGGTGGAAGTACCCGTCCACGACCTCCGGCGCGCCCTTGACGACCTTCTTGATCTCGGCGTCGGCGAAGTCGTTGAAGTGCTCCAGGATCTTGAAGTTCGGGGAGGTGAACCCGACCTGGAGGGAGGCGGCGGTCAGCACGGACCCGCCGACGTTGTGCGGGGCGACCAGGACGTAGTGCGTCTCGGCGGTGGCGGCGAGCTTCCGGGTCTCCCAGATACCACCGATATGGCCGACGTCCGGCTGGATGACGTCCACGGCCTGGCTCTCGAAGAGCTCGCGGAACTCGATGCGGTCGTGGATGCGCTCACCGGTGGCGACCGGGATGTCCACCTTGGCGGCGACCTTCTCCAGCGCCTTCAGGTTCTCCGGCGGGCAGGGCTCCTCCAGCCAGGCCGGCTTGAAGGGCGCGAGCTCGTGCGCGAGCCGGACCGCGGTCGAGGGCGAGAAACGTCCGTGCATCTCCAGCATCAGCTCGGCGTCCGGCCCGATGGCGTCCCGCACGGCCTCGATGAGCGACACGGCGTACAGGGTCTGCTCGTGGTCCAGCTCGAAGTGCCCGGTGCCGAACGGGTCGATCTTCAGCGCCTTGTACCCGCGCTCCATGACCTGCTGGGCGGCCTTGTGGTACGCCTCCGGCGTCCGCTCGGTGGTGTACCAGCCGTTGGCGTACGCCTTGACCTTGTCGGTGACCTTCCCGCCGAGCAGCTGCCACACCGGCACGCCCAGCGCCTTGCCCTTGATGTCCCAGCAGGCCATCTCGACGACGGCGATCCCGGACATGACGATCTCACCCGCCCGGCCGTAGTCGCCGTACTTCATCCGGCGCACGAGGTCTTCCACGGCGAACGGGTCCGAACCGAGAATGTGGTTGGCCTCGGCCTCCCGGAGGTAGCCGATCAGCGCGTCGGTGTGACCGAGCATCCGGGTCTCGCCGACTCCCGTGATCCCTTCGTCGGTGTGCACCTGGACGTACGTCAGGTTGCGCCACGGCGTCCCGACCACGTGTGTGCTGATTCCGGTGATGCGCACGGCAGTTGCCCCTCAGCTGTTCGAGATTTCGTCACACGTTCGAAATGCTGGCGTGACAGTAAGGACGGGGCGGCAGGGGTGTCAATGGGTCGAACAGGTAACGGTTTCGGCAAGGCTTGCGATAGGTTTTTCGGTCCCCCACAGAACCTTCACAGGGGTGGCTGGTTATGTGACCCGTGGGGAACTTAGTCTTCCCGCGTCATGGACTACTGCCACCCGTGCCGACGGCACCTCAACGGCGCCCTCGCCTGCCCGGGGTGCGGCACCGCCGCCGAGACGCTACGCGCGTCCGCGCGGGAAGCGACCACCACCGTACCGGTCACGCCCGGTGAAGCGCCGTACGCGGAACCGGAGTCCGCGGACGGCGGCTACGCCCCCCAGGGCGCCCCGGATGACGCGGGCGACACGGCCGACGCCGACGACGCGGACGGCGAACCGCCGGCGGGTGGCCGGGCCGAGCGGCGACGGGCGGCGCGCGGGCGCGGCGGCCGGAGCCGGGTGCAGGCCGCCGAGAGCGGTGCCGAGGATCCCGAGGAGCCGTCCGGCCCCGACGGGAGCCGTCGCGACCGCAAGGCCGCGGCCCATCGGCGGCGGCGCCGCAGAGTCCTGTTGGTGGCCGCGGCGTGCGTGCTGGCGGCGGGCGGCCTGAGCCTCGCCGAACTCGGCACGGACGCCATACCGTTCACGACCCCGGACGCGGCCGCGGGCGGCGGCAGCACGACCGACGGCGGCACGTCGACGTCGTCCCCGGGTACGACGGCCCAGCCCCTGGACGACACGTCCGGCGCCACGGGCGCGGCGGACTCCGCCTCGGCCGACCCCTCCGTCTCGCCGTCCCCCTCCTCCTCGAAGGACAAGGCGTCCGACTCCCCGTCGGCGTCCCCCAAGGACACGTCGGCACAGTCGGCGACAACGGGCTCGGGCACGGTCACCTCCCCGGCGACGACCCCGACGACCACGGCGGCCTCGACACCGACGTCGGACCCGACGACCTCGGACCCGACCCCGGACCCGTCCCCGAGCGAGACGTGCAACCGGTTCCTGTGGTGGTGCACGTAGCCCCGTAAGGGGCGCGGGGCTGTGTCGATTTGCGGCTCCGCCGCGTGGGCGCGACCCGCCCCCACCGGCTGGCACCCGAACGACTACCAAAGCAAATCCAGCAAACCTGTCACATTCGACGAGTCCACCCCGTCGTAGGTGTGTAACCCACTGAGAGACACCACAGGGAGCACACCATGGAAGCCCGTCTGAACCTCTTCGCCAGCCCCGTCGCCAACAAGCTGATCAAGCACTTCGTCGCCGCAGGCGCGGTCACCGCGGAGGCAGGCGTACCCGCGGCCACCCTGGAGCTCGTGAAGATCCGCGCGAGCCAGATCAACGGCTGCGGCTACTGCCTCGACATGCACACCAAGGACGCGGCTGCGGCCGGCGAGACCCAGCAGCGCCTCCACATGGTCGGCGCCTGGCGCGAGGCCACCGTGTTCACCGAGGCCGAGCGCGCGGCCCTGGAACTCGCCGAGCAGGGCACCCGCATCGCCGACGCGGCGGGCGGCGTGCCGGACGAGGTCTGGGAGAACGCCGCCAAGCACTACGACGACGACCAGCTCATCGCGATCGTCGCGACCATCGCCGTCATCAACGCCTTCAACCGGCTGAACGTCACCTTGCAGATCCCGGCCGGCGACTACCGCCCCGGCCAGTTCGCGTAACCCCCTCGGAAGGCCGGCGCCGGTCGGTGCCGGCCTCCTAGGCGTCCAGCATGCTGCGCAGCAGATCCCGCAGCGACAGCCGCTCCTCGTCCGACAGCCCGGCCAGCGGCTCGCGCGCGAAGCGCAGCCCCTCGCGCAGGTCACGGGCGACCCGGCGGCCCTCGTCCGTCGCCGCGGCCAGCTTCACCCGGCGGTCGGCCGGGTCGGGCCGCCGCTCCACGAGCCCGCGGGCCTCCAGCCGGTCCACGATCCCGGTCACGTTGGACGGCTCGCACTTCAGCTTCTGTGCCAGCTTCCGCATCGGCAGCGGCTCCAGCGACAGCAGGCTGAGCAGCCGCGCCTGCGCCCCGGTGAGCGTGTGCTCGCCCGCCGCCTCCTCGTAGTCCGCGTAGAAACGGGCCACGACGTCCCCGATGAGCTCGACGACCTCCAGGGTCAGGGCGTCGGGGCGGCGGGTCTGCGCGGGGGTGGACCGTGTGGAGGACATGCACTCCAGGGTACCGCGTTACTTGACATCCTGAAATATTCAGGAGCATGGTTGTTTCAGGTACTGAAGTAATTTCGGAAAGGCGCACGTCATGATCAACCGCGAGTGGCACCTCCAGAGCCGTCCCGTCGGCTGGCCGAAGCCCGAGGACTTCGCCCTGGTCGAGACGGAGGTGCCCACGCCGGGCGAGGGGCAGGTGCTCGTGCGGAACAAGTACCTCTCCGTCGACCCGTACATGCGCGGCCGGATGAGTGCCGCGAAGTCGTACATCGCGCCCTTCGAGCTGGGCAAGGCCATGCAGGGCGGCGCGGTCGGCGAGGTCGTCGAGTCGAACGCCGAGGGTCTCGCGGCCGGCGACCACGTCCTGCACTTCCTCGGCTGGCGCGAGTACGCGGTCGTGGACGCGAAGAACGCCGTCAAGGTCGACGCCGACGCCGCGCCCCTGTCGACGTATCTCGGTGTCCTCGGCATGACCGGCCTCACCGCCTACGCGGGCCTGCTGCGCACCGCCTCCTTCAAGGAGGGTGACTCCGTCTTCGTCTCCGGCGCGGCCGGCGCGGTCGGCAGCCAGGTCGGCCAGATCGCCAAGCTCAAGGGCGCCTCGCGGGTGATCGGCTCGGCCGGCTCCGACGAGAAGGTCAAGCTGCTGGTCGAGGAGTACGGCTTCGACGCCGCCTTCAACTACCGGAACGGCTCGGTCAGCGAGCAGCTCCGGGCCGCCGCGCCCGACGGTGTGGACGTCTACTTCGACAACGTCGGCGGCGACCACCTGGAGGCCGCGATCGGCCGGCTGAACCGGGACGGCCGGATCGCGGTCTGCGGCATGATCTCCGGCTACAACAGCACCGAGCCCGTCCCCGGCCCGAGGAACCTCGCCCGTCTCATCCAGACCCGCGGCCGGATCGAGGGCTTCCTGGTCGGCGACCACTACGACCTGCAGCCGCAGTTCGTCGCCGAGGTCGGCCCGTGGGTGGCCTCCGGGCAGCTGAAGTACAGGGAGACGGTCGTCGAGGGCATCGAGAACAACGTGGAGGCGTTCCTCGGGGTCCTGCGCGGCGACAACACCGGCAAGATGATCGTCAAGCTCTGACGCTGCCGCGTGACGCCGGCCCTGCCGTGCTCGTTGCGCTGTACGGAGGCCGCACCCTTGGACGTGGGGTGCGGCCTCTTGTCTGCCCGGTGCCGGATCAGTGCCGGGTGCGGGTGCTTCGTGGCTGGTCGCGCAGTTCCCCGCGCCCCTTGGGTGGGTGGCGCTCAGCGCGTTTCACGTGCTGCCTCGTGCACGGCCTTCGCCAAGCGGTCGTTCTCCGGCGCGGCCCCGCCGGGGAACGCGAACCGTCGCCGTGTGTAGCCGTAGGCGACCCCGCTCCTCGGGTCGGCGAAGGCCTGGGAGCCCGCTGCTCCGCTGTGGCCGATCGTGCCCGCGCCCAGGAACGGGTGCCAGGTGTCCGCCGTCGCCTGGAAGCCCAGGCCGTACGACCGGTGGGTGCGGGTCACCAGGTCGTACCCCACCGAGTGGAACTGGCCGAACTCCGCCACCGTGTCCTCCTTCAGCAGCGGGGCCTTGCCGTCGATCTCGCTGAGCAGGGCCGCGTACATGCTGGCCAGGCCGCGCGCCGACGCCACCCCGCCGAAGGACGCCGGGCCCTTGGCGCGGAGCAGCCGGTCGTTGGGGAGGGCCGTCAGGTCCGTGGGTTCGGCGCTGTGCTCGTTGAAGGCGATCCCGGCGAGCGTCTGCGGGCCGGACGGGAGGGAGTCGAGCAGGGACTGCTGCTCCGGTGTCGGCCGCATCGGCAGGGTCGTGCGGAAGCGCGGCTCGTGGGCGGCCGGCAGGCCCAGGAAGAAGTCGAGGCCGTACGGTGCCCGGACCCGCTCCTCGTACACGTCCTGGAGCGTACGGCCGGTCGCGCGCCGTACCACCTCGCCGGTGAGCGCCCCGATCACCAGGGCGTGGTAGCCGAAGGCCGTGCCGGGACGCCAGAACGGCCGCTGGTCGGCGAGGCGTTCGGCCATCGCCCGGTCGTCGGTCAGCTCCTGCGGGCTGAACCCGGTGTCGGTGCCGACCAGGCCCGCCCGGTGCGCGAGCAGGTCCCGCAGGGTCAGCGTGCCCTTGCCCTCGGCGCCGAACTCCGGCCAGTAGTAGGTGACCTTGCGGTCCAGTTCCAGCGTGCCGTCCTGCACCAGCATCGCCACGACCAGGTGCGCCGCCCCCTTGGTGGACGAGAACACGCCGTACAGGGAGTCCCCGCCGGCCCCCTCGCCCGCCCACAGGTCGACGACCCGCCGGCCGCGGACGTACGCGCACAACTGCCCCTCGTAGTCGGCCGGTTCGCCGGCGACGAAGGCGGCGAACTCCTCGCGCACCGCCTCGAAGCCCTCCGCGACCGTGCCCTGGACGGTGATCTCCTGCGTCATCCGTTCTCCTCAACCGAGCCGCCGGGGGCAGCTCCCACTGTGAACAACGCCCTACCCACCTGGGCGAACTAGTCTGCCGGTTCCTGAGATCGGTACGGCGGGACGTACCCGTTCGACTCAACAGCGGCACAGGGGGCGTACCCGGCCCCACGGTGCCCCGCCCGGCCCCCGGTAAAGTTTTCGCCATGCGTGATCTCGGGGCGGGTTTCGGATATCTCCTCAAGGGCCAGCGATGGGTCGGCCGGCACGGCAAGCAGTTCGGTTTCGGTCTGCTGCCCGGCCTGATCACCCTGGTCCTCTACATAGCGGCCCTGGTCGCCCTCGCGATATGGGGGCAGGACTTCGTCGGCTGGGCCACCCCGTTCGCCGACGACTGGTCCAGCCCCTGGCGCGGCCTCTTCCGCGGCCTCCTCACCGCCGTCCTGTTCGCTCTCGGCCTCCTGCTGGCCGTCGTCACCTTCACCGCGGTGACGCTGCTGATCGGCCAGCCGTTCTACGAGAACCTCTCCGAGAAGGTCGACGCGGACGTCTCGCCCGACGGCACCGCGCCCGAGTCCGGGCTGCCGTTCTGGCGCGAGCTGTGGATCTCGGCCCGGGACAGCCTGCGCATCCTGGTCCGGGCCTGCCTCTGGGGCCTGCTGCTCTTCGCCCTCGGCTTCCTGCCCCTCGTCGGGCAGACCGCCGTGCCCGTCGCCGGCTTCCTCGTGACCGGCTTCTTCCTCACCGAGGAACTCGCCGCCGTCGCCCTCCAGCGCCGGGGCGTCGACCTGCGCGCCCGGCTCGCCCTGCTGCGCTCCCGCAGGACCCTGGTGTGGGGCTTCGGCACCCCGCTGGGCCTGGCCTTCCTGGTCCCGTTCGTCGCGGTGTTCCTGATGCCGGGCGCGGTCGCGGGCGCCACCTTCCTCGCCCGTGACCTGCTGGGCGAGGAGACGGCCGAGGAGGACGAGCGGGCCGGCGACCCCGTCACTTCCTGAGCGGCCTGAAGGACGCGTCCGCCGCCACGGTCAGGATCGCCCGCACCTGGTCGATGATGTCCACCCGGTTCCGCACGAACTCAGGGTCGGTCACCTCCGTGGTGTTCCCGGCACCGAACTGCAGCACGGGGGTGTGCACATGCCCGCCGGGCAGCGTGTCGTGCAGCCCGAGGCGGTCGCGCAGCAGGGTGGCCCGGTAGGCGATCTCGTTGGAGAGGTAGTTCCCGCCCCCTCCGGCCCGCGCCGTCGACCCGGCGGTCGGCCCGTCCGCCCGTACGACGGGGTCGGTCCCGCCCGCGGGTATCTCGGTCACCTCGGTGTGGTCGTACACCGGGAAACGCCCCGTGTCCGCCGCCGCGATCGCGGCGTACGGGAGGGTGGTGGTCGTCCACTGCGGCTGCGAGGCCGGGTCGGTGACCGGGACGGTCTCGGTCCGGCCGATGTTGTCGTTGTCGGGGAACCCGCCCCGCCAGGCCCCGTTCGTCCGCTCCACGTCGAACCGCCCGACCCGCCCCTGGCTCACCGTCGTGAACAGGTCCACCTTCGGCAGGTACGGCCGCAGGGTCCGCTCCACCGTGCCCGCCGCGAAGTCGGCCCAGCGCACCGGGAACACGGCCGTCTCGACCCGCGCGGGCCCCTCGTCGGTCTCGATCACCGTCCCGTCGAGGGCCAGCGCGCTCGCCCCGGACGGATTGGAGATCCGGATGTCCCGGTCCAGCGTGAACGGGTCGAACCCGGTGACGAGGATCCGCCGGAGGCCCTTCCCCGGATACCGGATGTCGGTCTGCCCGCGCGAGGTCCGCTCCAACGCGTTCAGCAGGGCCGCCCGCTGCCGCTCGCTCACCCCGAACCCGGGCTCCCAGGTGCGCACCTGGCGGGTCATCCCGAGCCGCGCCCAGTACAGCGGCCGGTCGTCGTCCCGGCTCAGGCCCACCCGTCGCCCGCCACCACCCTTGTAAGGAAGCGCTTCGCGCCCTTTTGATTCGGCCGGCCCCCGTCCCTGCGCCCGCTCCACGGCCCGCCGCCACAGCACCGACCCCTGCCGCTGCACGACCTGCCGGGCCTCGGCGTAGGAGTGCGCGCTCTGCAGCGCCCGTGCGAACTCCGGTGCCACGTCGTCGAACCCGGACCGCCGGAGTATCTCCTGCGGCACCGCCTGGTCCAGCCGCTGCTCCTCGACGGTGGGGGAGGGGGCGGCCGTGGCCTGCGCCGCGGTGGGCGCGAGCGCCCCGGCCAGCAGCACGATTCCGAGAACGCCGATCCGAACACGTAGGGAACTCAAGGGAGTTGGCCTTCCGTCGCAGTGGGGTGCGTGGTGCCGGACGGCCGCAGTATCGCGTGTGAGCCGCGATGTGGTCTACACCATGAACCGCCCCCGCGGACCCGTGGGTGTTTGTGAAGGGTTCGTACGAGATCGCGGCGCGGCGCCCGATGATCGGCCGTCGGCGCACAGCCACGGCTAAGGTCGGAGGCGGGACGAGTCCCCCTTGAGCAGCCCCGGTCCGGGACCTGACCCCTGGACCGGGGCTTGCGTGCCGGTGGCGTCAGTCGCGCACCCCGAAGCCGTACACCGTCTCCGAGCGGTAGGTCCCGCCCGGGTCCAGCCGCGTGCTCGGGAACCCGGGGCGGTTGGGGGAGTCCGGGAAGTGCTGGGTCTCCAGGGCGACACCGTCGCCGGGGGCGAAGGGCGCGGACAGGTGCTCGGCGGTGTACAGCTGGACGCCGGGTTCAGTGGTCGCCACGGTGAGGGTGCGGCCGGACGCCGGGTCGTGCAGCTCGGCGATCTCCACGGGAGCCGCGGTCACGCCCTTGTCGAGGACGAGGTTGTGGTCGTAGCCGGAGCCGACCTTGCGGGCCGTACGGAAGTCGAAACGGGAGCCGGAGACGTCCGCCGGCTCTCCCGTCGGGATCAGGTCCCCGTCGACGGGGGTGTAGCGCGAGGCCGCGATCCGCAGCTCGTGGCCGCCCGCGTTCCCGGAGCCCGCCAGGTTGAAGTAGCTGTGGTTGGTGAGGTTCACGACGGTCGGCGCGTCGGTGACCGCCTCGTAGGAGATGTGCAGCGCGCCGGAGGAGTCCAGCGTGTACGTCACGGTGACCGCCAGCCGGCCCGGGAACCCCTCCTCCCCGTGCGGACTCACCCGCGACAGCCGCACCCCGTGCTCGACGGCCACCGCCTCCCACACCCGCTTGTCGAAGCCGCGGGCGCCGCCGTGCAGGGAGTTGGGCCCGTTGTTCGGCTCCAGGGCGTAGGTCACGCCGTCCAGCGGGAAGCGGGCGTGCGCGATGCGGTTGGCGTACCGGCCGACCAGGGCACCGAGGTACGGCCCGGGGTTCTCCAGGTAGCCGTCCAGACCCGCGAACCCCAGCACCACGTCCGCCGGCCGCCCTCCCCGGTCCGGGACCTCGACCGACTGCACGATCCCGCCGTACGTCAGCACCCGCACCCGGGTCCCCGCGCGCTCCAGCGTCCAGCGGTGCACCGCGGTGCCGTCGGGAAGTGTGCCGAAAAGTTCGCTCATGGGGAAACCCTAAGCCAAGGGTCTAGTCCACCGGCTCCTTGGCGGTGATGGTCCGGTAGGCGATCGCCGCGAGCTTCGACTGGCCGTCGGTGCTCGGATGGAACCAGTCCCAGTGGCTCAACTGGTCGGTCCCGAAGCGGTACGCGTACACCGCCCCGCCGTCGAACCGGCACCGCCGGTCCTTGGCGCAGACCTCCTCCAGCACCTTGTTGTACTCCTCGACCCGCTGCTGCACCTTGTCCCGGCGCACGGTCGCCGCACTGGTCAGATCGTCCGCGTCGGCCAGCATGGACGGGCAGATGCCCAGCTTCCACACCTGCTTGCCCAGCGGATTGGTCCGCCCCTCGGACCACAGCCGCTTCAGGTTCGGCACGCTGGACACGTACACCTGGGTCTTCGGCAGCGCCTTGCGCAGGGTGCCCAGCGCGTCCTCGAACTCGCTGCGGAAGTCCGCCACCGAGGTCATCGCCCGCACCGACGTACGACACGCGTCGTTCGCCCCCGCCATCACCGTCACCAACTGCGGCCTGCGCGCGACCGCGTCGGCCATCTGCCCCGGCAGGTCGGCCATCCGGGCACCGGTCTCCGCGTAGTTCCAGCTGTGGTCGGCCGCCTTCGCCCGGCCCAGCAGCCGTACCGCCAGACTGTCCACCTGGTCGCTGGTGCCGGTCGCCCAGGACACCTCCGGGCAGTCCGAGAGCACCGTGCAGGCGTCGAAACCGCGCGTGATGGAGTCGCCGACGGCCGCGATCGAGGCCGGGCTGCGGTCCCACACCTGCACGGTCCGGGCGGCCCGGGTCTTCCCGCTCCCGGCCGCGCCCGAGGAACCCCCCAGGGCATCGCACCCGGCCACCCCCAGCGCGGCGGTGACGGCGACGGCGCCTGCCAGGGCACGCGAACGCCGGCGTCGCTGCTTGCGCATACCCCGTCGGTCCTCTCCGTCGTCCTGTTCGTCCCCCTTCATAACAACGCACGGGAGTTCCCGCCCCGCGCGCTGCAACGGACGACCCCCGTACAAGCGTCCCCCTGGGTGAATGGCGGGGGTTTCCTGGCAGTGGGACCGACGGTACGTCACACTCCTTGCGCCACCGCACGGTAGCCTCGCCATCAACGCGGCCGTCGTGCCACTGCCGCCAGCCAGTCAGCAAGATGTCCCGCTCTGCCCGGAGGTTCCGGTGACGACACGTGGAGTTCTGTACGTGCACTCCGCGCCGCGCGCGCTGTGCCCGCACGTCGAGTGGGCCGTCGCCGGGGTGCTCGGCACGCGCGTCAACCTCGACTGGATCCGCCAGCCGGCCGCACCCGGCACCTGGCGCTCCGAGTTCTCCTGGCAGGGCGAGGTCGGCACCGCCTCCAAACTGGCGTCCGCGCTGCGCGGCTGGCACCTGCTCCGCTTCGAGGTCACGGCCGAGCCCTGCGCGAAGGCCGAGGGCGAGCGCTACAGCTGCACCCCCGACCTCGGCATCTTCCACGCGGTCACCGGCATCCACGGCGACATCCTCATCCCGGAGGACCGCCTGAGGGCCGCCCTGACCCGCTCACAGCGCGGGGAGACGGCCCTGGAGGCCGAGATCGCCAAGCTGCTCGGCAAGCCGTGGGACGACGAACTGGAGCCGTTCCGCTACGCGGGCGAGGGCGCGCCGGTGCGGTGGCTCCACCAGGTGGTCTGAGCACCGTGTCATCTGCGGCGCCGTCGTGGCTGGTCGCGCAGTTCCCCGCGCCCCTAAAAGCAGGGCGCTCGGCCGCGCCCCGTTAGGGGCGCGGGGAACTGCGCGACCAGCCCCCACCGGGCCGTCGGCCGACAACGAAACGCACTGTGGCCCGAACTCCATCCAAGGGAGTCCGGGCCACAAGCGTTAGCGCAACGTTTCTCACACGGTCCTGAACGCGAGCACCACGTTGTGTCCGCCGAAGCCGAACGAGTCGTTCAGCGCGGCGATCCGCCCCTCGGGCAGCTGCCGGGCCTCACCCCGCACCACGTCCGCGTTGACCTCGGGGTCGAGGTCGTCGAGGTTGATGGTCGGCGGAGCCGTCCGGTTCACCAGGGCCAGGATCGACGCGACGGTCTCGATACCGCCGGCACCACCCAGCAGGTGACCGGTCATCGACTTGGTCGCGGAGATCGCCATGTGGTCGACGTCGTCGCCGAACACCTTCCGCAGCGCCTTGATCTCGGCCACGTCACCCTGCGGCGTCGACGTCGCGTGCGCGTTGACGTGCACGATCTCGGCCGGCTTCAGATCCGTGCTGTCCAGCAGGTTCTGCAGCGCGTGCGCGATGCCGTTGCCCGAGGGCTCCGGCTGCGTGATGTGGTGCGCGTCGGCCGAGATGCCCTGGCCGACCGCCTCGGCGTAGATGCGCGCCCCGCGCGCCTTCGCGTGCTCCTCGGACTCCAGGACGATCACGCCCGCGCCCTCACCGAGGACGAAGCCGTCACGGCCGGAGTCGTAGGGACGCGACGCACCCTCGGGGTCGTCGTTGTTCTTGGACATCGCCATCATGTTGCCGAACGCGGCGATCGGCAGCGGGTGCACCGCGGCCTCCGTGCCGCCGGCCACGACGACGTCCGCACGGCCGGTGCGGATCATCTCGATGGCGTACCCGATGGCCTCGGCGCCGGAGGCGCAGGCCGACACGGGCGTGTGCACACCGGCCCGCGCACCCAGCTCGATACCGACGTTGGCGGCCGGCGAGTTGGGCATCAGCATCGGCACGGTGTGCGGGGAGACACGGCGTACGCCCTTCTCCTTGAGCACGTCGTACTGGTCCAGCAGGGTCGTGACACCGCCGATGCCGGAGGCGATGACGGCGCCGACCCGGTCGGGGTCGGCGGACGCGTCCTCACCGGCCTTGGCGGTGAAACCGGCGTCCTTCCAGGCCTCCTTGGCGGCGATCAGCGCGAACTGCGCGGACCGGTCCAGCTTGCGGGCCTGCGGACGGGGGATGATCTCGCCCGGTTCGACGGCGATCTGCGCCGCGATACGGACGGGCAGCTCGGCCGCCCAGTCCTGCTCCAGGAGGCGGACGCCGGACTTGCCGGCGACCAGGGCCTCCCAGAACGAAGCTGCGTCGCCACCCAGCGGTGTGGTTGCGCCGATACCGGTGACGACCACGGTGCGATTGGTCGGGCTCACGGGAATTCTTTCTCCAACGGATACGGGATTCGACGGCGCCACCGCCGGGTGGCGGGGCATTGCAGCCGGAGGCTAGTTAATCGCCTCAGGCCTGGTGCTTGAGGATGTAGTCGGTCGCGTCGCCGACGGTCTTGAGGTTCTTGACGTCCTCGTCCGGGATCTTGACGTCGAAGCGCTCTTCGGCGGCGACGACGACCTCGACCATGGACAGCGAGTCGACGTCCAGGTCGTCGGTGAAGGACTTGTCCAGCTGGACGTCCTCAACCGGGATGCCGGCGATCTCGTTCACGATCTCGGCGAGACCTTCGACGATCTCTTCCTGAGTGGCGGCCATGTCAGGCGCTCCTTCTTAGATGTTCCAGACGGTTGCTGCGGTGGTGCTGGCGGCGTCCCGCACCGGATGCATGATCCGGCACGGAGTGCCTAGGGGAGGGTAACGACAGTGGCGGCGTAGACGAGACCCGCCCCGAACCCGATGACGAGCGCGGTGTCGCCGCTCTTCGCCTCGCCGGTCGCCAGGAGCCGCTCCATAGCGAGCGGGATCGAGGCGGCCGAGGTGTTGCCGGTGGTGCGGATGTCACGGGCGACCGTGACATGCTCCGGCAGCTTGAGAGTCTTCACCATCGAGTCGATGATCCGCACATTGGCCTGGTGCGGGATGAAGACGTCCAGGTCGTCCGCAGTGAGTCCGGCGGCGTCCAGCGCCTCCTTGGCGACCTTCGCCATCTCGAACACGGCCCAGCGGAACACCGCCTGGCCCTCCTGCGTGATCGCCGGGAACTTGACGTTGCCCTGGCTGTCGAGCGGAAGCTCGGACACGTCGCCGATCCGGAAACGGTCCCACGGCACGGTCTGCTTGATGGTCTCGGACTTGTCGCCCTCGGAGCCCCAGACCGTCGGGCCGATCGCCGGCTCCTGCGAGGGGCCGACCACGACCGCGCCCGCGCCGTCGCCGAACAGGAAGGCGGTGGCCCGGTCCTCCAGGTCGGTGAGGTCGCTGAGCCGCTCCACGCCGATCACGAGCACGTACTCGGCGGAACCTTCCACCACCATGCCCTTGGCGAGCGTCAGGCCGTAGCCGAAGCCCGCGCAGCCGGCGGAGATGTCGAAGGCGGCCGCCTTGTTCGTGCCGAGCTTGTCGGCGATCTCGGTGGCTACGGCCGGGGTCTGGCTGAAGTGCGAGACGGTCGAGACGACCACGGCGCCGATCTGCTCGGCGGAGATACCCGCATCGGCGATCGCCTTGCCGGAGGCCTCGATCGACATCGCGGCCACGGTCTCGTCCGGGCCCGCCCAGTGCCGGGTCTCGATGCCCGAGCGCGACCGGATCCACTCGTCGGAGGAGTCGATCGTCTCGAGGATCACCTCGTTCGGCACCACGCGGGTCGGGCGGTAGCCGCCGACACCGAGGATGCGCGCGTACGGGGCACCCTTGCTGGGCTTGATCTTCGACATCGCAGTGGGCTCCTAACTCAGCTGTGCTCGGCGATGAGCTCGCGGGCCGCGTCGAGGTCGTCGGGGGTCTTCAGGGCCAGCGTCTGCACGCCGGGCAGGGCGCGCTTGGCGAGGCCGGTCAGGGTGCCGCCGGGGCACACCTCCAGGAGGGCGGTGACGCCGAGCTCCTTGAAGGTCTCCATGCACAGGTCCCAGCGGACCGGGTTGGCGACCTGGCCGACCAGGCGCTCCACGATCTCGGCGCCGGACGCGACGCTCTGCCCGTCCTTGTTCGAGACGTAGGTGAACTTCGGGTCGAGCGGGGCGAGTTCCCCGGCGGCCTCGGCCAGCTTCTCGACGGCCGGGCCCATGTGGTGCGTGTGGAAGGCGCCGGCGACCTTGAGGGCGACGACCTTGCGGACGCCCTCGGGCTTGTCCTCGCTGAGTGCCGCGAGCTGCTCCAGGGTGCCCGCCGCGACGATCTGGCCCGCGCCGTTGATGTTCGCCGGGGTCAGACCGAGCTTCTCCAGGTGCGCGACGGAGACCTCCGGGTCGCCGCCGAGCAGCGCCGACATGCCGGTCTCGGTGATCGCGGCGGCCTCGGCCATCGCGAGCCCGCGCCTGCGCACCAGGGTCAGCGCGGCGGTGTCGTCCAGGACGCCCGCGAAGGCGGCGGCGGTGATCTCACCGACGCTGTGCCCGGCGACCGCACCTGGGGCGATGTTCGCCATGTCACCGAGTGCCGCACCGGAGACGAGTCCGGCGGCTACGAGCAGCGGCTGGGCGATCGCGGTGTCCCGGATCTCGTCCGCGTCGGCGTCCGTGCCGTAGTGCACCAGGTCGAGACCGATGGCGTCCGACCAGGCACGCAGACGGCCCTCGACACCGGGAAGGTCGAGCCAGGGGGTCAGGAAGCCAGGGGTCTGGGCGCCCTGGCCGGGAGCGACGAGTACGAGCACTCTCACACTCTCTCTTGGGGACGGCCACGGCCGCCCGTGGGGACAGGGACGAAGAACACGAGGGGGTTTTGTGGACCCTCGACAAAATCCTATGGCTGGAGATCTCCATCGACCAGACGCCCCAGGATCAGCGCGATCCGCAGTGTGAAGGCGGATCGTACATCGGACGGCGACCATCCGGTGACGTCAGTCACACGTCGGAGCCGGTAGCGCACGGTGTTCGGGTGAACGAAGAGCATCCGGGCCGCGCCTTCCAGGCTGCTCGCCTGTTCCAGATAGACGCTCAGCGTTTCCAGCAGCGCCGAACCGGCTTCTTCCAGTGGTCTGTAGATCTCCTCCACCAACTGCTCGCGCGCGCTCGGATCGCCCGCGATGGCGCGCTCCGGAAGGAGATCGTCCGCCAGCACCGGCCGCGGCGCGTCCTGCCAGGCGGAACAGGCCTTGAGCCCCGCGGCGGCGGCCTGCGCGGACCGCGTGGCGGCCAGCAGATCCGGCACCACCGGCCCCGCGACGACCGGTCCCGCGGCGTACGGCCCGATCAGCGACTTGGCCACGGCCAGCGGATTGTCGTTGCCGCCCGCGATGACGACGAGCCGGTCCCCGAGCACCCCGGTCAGCACCTGGAGCTTGGCGTGCCGGGAGGCCCGCCGGATCGCCTCGACGGTCAGCTCGCTGTCCCCCTCGGGCGCGGTCCCGAGCACCACGCACACATGGTCGGGCGAGTTCCACCCCAGGGCCGCGGCCCTGCTCACCGCGCCCTCGTCGGCCTCTCCGCTCAGCACGGCATTGACCACCAGCGACTCCAGCCGGGCGTCCCAGGCACCGCGTGCCTCGGCGGCCTGGGCGTACACCTGGGCGGTGGCGAAGGCGATCTCCCGGGCGTACACGAGCAGCGCCTCGCGCAGCACGCCCTCGTCGCCCGGCGCCGCGACCTCGTCGATCGCGCTCTCCATGACCTCGATGGTGGTGCGCACCATCTCCACGGTCTGCCGCAGGGTGATCGCCCGGGTCAGCTCCCGCGGCGCGGTCCCGAACACGTCCGTCGAGATCGCCTGCGGGGCGTCCGGGTGCCGGAACCACTCGGTGAACGCCGCGATACCCGCCTGGGCGACGAGCCCGATCCAGGAGCGGTTCTCCGGGGGCATGGCCCGGTACCACGACAGGGTCTCGTCCATGCGTGCGATGGCCTGGGCGGCGAGGCTGCCGGACGACTTCTCCAGCCGCTTCAGGGTCGCGGAGTGCGGGTGGACCTGACGAGCCGAGGGGTCGGACTTGCGCATTACGGGTTCGGGCACGGGGACAAGACTGCCTTATCCGGACGGGAGCGTGCGCCGCCGGGTGCCGACTGCGGTCTACCGTGGTTCCGTGATGGACGTACGGCGCGCGGCGCAGCGCTACCCGGGAGGCGACCCGGCGACCGGGATCGAGTCGTCGCACGCCTTCTCCTTCGGCCCGCACTACGACCCCGACAACCTGCGCTTCGGGGCGGTCATCGCCTGCAACGAGGAGCACCTGCCCCCCGGCGCCGGCTTCGACGAGCACCCGCACAGCCACACCGAGATCGTGACGTGGGTGGTCGAGGGCGAGCTCACGCACCGCGACTCGGCGGGCAACGAGACGGTGGTCCGGCACGGGGACGTACAGCGCCTGAGTTCGGCGGGGGGCGTGCGCCACGTGGAGCGCAACGACGGCGAACTGCCCCTCACCTTCGTCCAGATGTGGCTGGCCCCGGTACGTCCCGGCGGCGAGCCGTCGTACGAGATCGTCCGCGGCATCGCCGACTCGACCCCGTACGCGGTCCCGGAGGCCGCCGCGATGCTGCACGTCCGCCGCCTGACGGCGGGGGAGCGGACGGCGGTGCCGGACGGGGCGTATGTGTACGTCCACGTGGTGCGGGGGGAAGTGCGGGTCGGTGGGGAGGCGTTGGGGCCGGGAGACTCCGTACGGATCGCTGACGCGAAGGACCTGGACGCGTCGGGGATCACGGAGGCGGAGTTGTTGCTGTGGGAAATGGCGGGGTAACGACGGTCGTTGTCCGGCCGCGGGCCGGTGGGGGTTGCTCGCGCAGTTCCCCGCGCCCCTGACGGGGCGCTTCACGGCTACTCAGCTGCGGGCAGGCGTGCCGCAGGGCGGCACGGGTGGGCGCAGCGGCACCCTGCCAGCGCCGGTAAGCGTCCCCACCCCCCGGCCCCAGCCCCCTCAGCCGCGCAGCTCCGTCAGGACCGCGTCCGTGAACGTCGGCCACGCCTCGACCGCCCAGGGCCCGAACGCCCTGTCCGTCAGCGCGACACACGCCAGCCCCGCGTCCGGGTCCACCCACAGGAACGTCCCCGCCTGCCCGAAGTGCCCGAACGTCCGCGGCGAGGACGAGGAACCCGTCCAGTGCGGAGCCTTGCCGTCCCGGATCTCGAAGCCCAGCCCCCAGTCGTTCGGGTTCTGGTGCCCGTACCCCGGCAGCACCCCCTTCGTCCCCGGGTACTGGACGGTCAGCGTCGCCTCCGCCACCGTCCGCGGATCCAGCACCCTCGGCGCCTGCAACTCCGCCGCGAAGCGCAGCAGGTCCGACACCGACGACACGCCGTCCTTCGCCGGCGAGCCCTCCAGCGACGTCGCCGTCATGCCCAGCGGCTCCAGCACCGCCTGCCGGGCGTACTCGGCGAACGGCATCTCCGTCGCCTTGGCGACATGGTCCCCGAGCACCTCGAACCCGGCGTTGGAGTACAGCCGCCGCTCCCCGGGCGGCGCCGTCACCCGGTGCTCGTCGAAGGCCAGCCCCGAGGTGTGCGCGAGCAGATGCCGTACGGTCGCCCCCTCCGGCCCCGCCGGTTCGTCGAGTTCGACCGCCCCCTCCTCGTACGCGACGAGCACCGCGTACGCTGCGAGCGGCTTGGTGACGGAGGCCAGCGGGAAGCGGTGCCCGACCGGCCCGTGCGCACCGAGGACCGTCCCGTCGGCGCGTACGGCACCCGCCGCGGCGGTGGGGACGGGCCAGTTCTCGATCGACGCGAGGCTGTTCAAGGACATGCCCACGACCCTAAGCGGCTCAGAGCACCAGGGTCATCGTGGGGTCCGGCTTGTGGACGAAGCCCAGCGCGGCGTAGAGGGGCTCGGCCTCGGCGGACGCCGTCAGCATCACCTGGCCCGCACCCCGCTCACGGAACCACGCCAGCAGCTCCTCCATGCACGCGCGCGCGTACCCGCGCCGCCGGGCGTCCGGGTCGGTGGCCACGCTGAAGACGTACCCGGAGCGGCCGTGCGGGTTGTGCGCCTTCCCGATCCGGTAGTCGACGGTCCCGGCGGCCAGCGCGGCCAGCGTCCCCGGCCGGTCCGGATGGTCGACGACGAACGCGGCGAAGTCCCCGTCCGGCGCGCCCAGCCTCCGCGCCAGTTCCGGCCGCGCCTGGGCGTGCCATTCTGTGGAGCCGTCCCCACCGGGCAGCGCGTCGATCATCACCTGGCGCAGACGCAGCACTTCCGTCGCGTCCTCGGCCGTGGCACGGCGTACGAGACTCATGCGCCGCACGCTAGCCACCGCCCACCCTGCCCGTCGCGCGTATTTCTTACCGGGTTCCGCTTGCTTCGAGTGCACTCCAAGGTCATAGCGTTGGCGCATGACGGTGATGCAGACCACGACCGCGGCCCCCACCGAGCAGCCCGACCGCACACCCGCCGACGTCTGTTCCGCCCCACCCCGGCGGCATCCGCGTCCGGAGGGCCAGGACCGCTACACGATCAGCGAGGTCGTCGCCTTCACCGGCCTGACGGCCCACACCCTGCGCTGGTACGAGCGGATCGGCCTGATGTCCCACATCGACCGCTCCCACACCGGCCAGCGCCGCTACAGCAACCGCGACCTGGACTGGCTGGACTTCGTGACCAAGCTCCGCCTGACGGGCATGCCGGTGGCGGACATGGTGCGCTACGCGGAACTGGTACGAGAGGGCGAGACGACGTACCCCGAGCGCCGCGAGCTGCTGGAGCAGACGAGGAGAGACGTCGTGTCGAGGATCGCCGAACTGCACGACACCCTGTCGGTGCTGGACCGAAAGATCAGTTTCTACGAGACGGGCGGCAGCTGAAAACGCCCCTCACAATAGGCGCCCCGTAAGGGGCGCGGGGCTGTATTTAATGTGCGGCTGCCGCCGCGTGGGCGCGACCAGCCCCCACGCACCCGCACCCGAAAGAACCGCTAAAGCTCCGCCAACAACTCCGCCTTCTTCGCGGCGAACTCCTCATTGGTGACCAGTCCCGCCCGATGCAGCTCCCCCAGATGCCGGATCCGCTCGGCGATGTCGGCGGGATCCCGCCGCCCCGCCGGCGCCGGCACCGCAGCGGCCCCCTTGGCCCGGACCGCCTCCAGGACCGCCGCCGCGAACGGCAGTGACTCGTGCACCGGGCCGTATCCCAGCCCGAACACCACCGTCGCCGGATCCTGGTCCGCCGGGACCGTCGGCGTCGCCCCCGCGAGGTCGCGCCGCAGCAGTCGCAGATGCCCCTCGAAGACCTCCGGCGACCGCCACTCCACCCCCGACAGGTCGGCGATCGCGAAGCTCTGGTCGCCGGCCTTCCACTTCGCCGTGGAGGCGCCCGTCCACGACCACCGGAAGTGCACGGCGCTGCCGTCGAACGTCGCCTTCCCGTCGTAGGCCTTGAACTGCCGGGGACCCTCGGGCGCGGCGACGAGAAACCTTTCCGCCGGGCCGGACGCGGTGAGCAGCGGGCGCAGTTCGTCGGCGTAGTACTCGGCGAGGGTCGCCCGCTCGGCCGGGAGCACCAGCCGGTACGGGTCGCTGCCGTCCTTCAGCTGCCCGGCCGCCGCCTCGATGAGCGGGTCGGCACCGGGGCGCGGTTCGGCCCTCAGCACGACCGTGCCCCGCTTCCCCGGCGTGAGCGTCACGCCCTCCAGCGCGGCGAGCGGCACCCGGCGTTCACCCAGACTCTGGAACAGCTTGGGTGTTCGAATCCCCCGTTCGTAGCGGATGAGCACGGAGTCGGACTCGAACTCCCAGGCGGCATGAAATCCGGCCAGTACGTCACCCATGCGGCTCATCGTATGCGGCACGTGCTTCCCAGTCCCATCCCCGCGCATACCGCACTTCCTGCTGTCTCTACGCGCGTCCGGCCATCAACGTGCCGGACAAACCCGCCCGGCACCCGTCATCGTCGTGGGCGCAGGTCACCGCGCCGTATGCGCCGACCCCGACGTCCGCGAGGTTGCGCAGGCTGTCCGTGCCCGGCTCGAAGTAACCGGCGTGTCCCTGGGCGTCGCGCGCCGACAGCACCCGGGCGCCGAAGGCGGAGGAGACGGGGTCGGCGCCGTGGCCGAGTCCGCCGAGCTCCAGATAGGGGACGTCCTGGATCCAGTCCGAGGCGTCCCGCATCGCCCACACCCGGGCCGAGGTGCCCAGGTGGGAGGCGTTCTCGACGCGCATCCCGGGGCTCGCGGCCACCGCTATGTCGGCCACCCGGTCCGGCATGGCGTGCGCGGCCACCCCGCAGACCACCGAGCCGTAGCTGTGGCAGAACATCGACACCGGCGCGTCGCCGGGCAGCGCGCGCAGCAGCGCGTTGAGGCGTACGGCGCCCTGCTCGGCGGCCATCCCGGTCGCCGCGCCCACGCCGAGGCCGTCGGGCGCGGTGTAGTCGGCCCAGGCGATCACCGCCGTGCGGGTCGTGGGGCTCGCCGTGCGCTCCGCCCGGTACAGCGCCCTGGCCATGCCGACCGGCGCGGTGTACTGGCGGTACGTCTTCTGGAAGGTGAGCAGGTCGGTGTCGACGCCGGGGACGACGACGGAGATCCGCTCGGCCCTGTCGAGGTCGCCGAACAACTCCGCGACCCGGCCGCTGCCGTCCGGATCGAAGGCGAGGATCTGCCGACCCTTCGCCAGCAGCGCCTCGTAGCGGTGCATACGACGGCCCGCGTCCTGTTGCCCGGCCGCGCTGAGCCGTGGGTCGTGCATGCGTTTCTTCTCGACGACGCGCTGCTGGTCGAGGGCGATGTCGTTGGCGCGGTAGCGCAGTTCGACCGGCGCGCCGTTCATGTTGCCCACGGCGAGCGGGTAGCGGTGCACGAGCCGGTCGCGCTCCTGCGTGGTGAGCGACGCGAAGAACCGGGTGAGGAGCGCGGGCGACGCCTCCGGGTCCGGCAGGTGCAGGCCGTGCACGCTGCCGTGCTCCCACTTGGCGAGGGAGGCCTGCAGCGCGGTGGTCTCGCGGTGTGCGCGCAGGGCGGTCCAGCCGGTGGTCGCGAGCATCACGAACACGACGGCCAGGGCAAGCAGCATGCGCCAGACGTTGAGAGGCGGGGAGGTGTCGAAGGAAGTCACTGGGAGGACACACTAGGAGAACGAAGGGGTCTCGCGGTAACGGAGTGACAGTTATCACGTTTCGGCAAACGTGAGGCCTGTCTCAGGCCCGTGTGGACGGAGATACGGACGGGTTCAGCCCGCGCGCCAGTTCCCGGCGAGTGCCGGTCCCACCTGATCGAGGTACGACGCGGTGAGTTCGCGCATGGCCGTGACGCTGAAGTCCTCGCCGACCGACCAGTGCCGCTCGGTGACCCGGATGACCGCGCCGAACACGGCGACCACGAGCCGGGGCCGGGGGTCGGTGTCCGGGTCGAGGCCCTCGCGCTCGGCGACGATCCGCGCGATCTCCTCCTCCGTCTCCGCCTGCCGCCGCAGATGGGCGGCGAACAGGGCGGGGGTCGCCTCGATCATCTTGTACGTGCGCAGGAACAGCTCGACCGGGACGTACCGCTCGATGGCCTCCTCGATGGTGTCCCAGCTGTCCATGACGGACCGGCGCAGCGCCTCCAGCGGGGTCTCCTCGGGCGGGCGCCGGCGCACCGCCTCGACGTAGTGCGCCTCGGTGAGCCGCGGCACGAAGAAGGCCACGTCCTCCTTGCTGGCGAAGTAGCGGAAGAAGGTGCGCTGCGAGACGTCGACGGACTCGGCGATCTCGTCGACTGTGGTGTGCTCGTAGCCCCGGGTCGCGAACAGTTCGAGCGCGGAGCGCAGCAGCGCGTCCCGGGTGCGTTGCTTCTTGCGTTCGCGCAGCGTTTCCATGCCTGACAGTTACTGACTAGTGAATTTGTTTGTCAACTGTCAGTGGCTGTCACTAGCCTCGCACACATGACTAGTCAGACCACGATCGACACGACGGGGTCGGGGGACAGGGCGCCGGCGGCACTGCCGGAGCAGCCGTCGGCCACCGGCCTGCGCGGCCACCCCTGGCTCACCCTGATAACCGTCGCCGTCGGGGTCATGATGGTCGCCCTCGACGGCACCATCGTGGCCATCGCCAACCCCGCGATCCAGAAGGACCTCGGCGCCACCTTCGCCCAGGTGCAGTGGATCACCAACGGCTACTTCCTGTCCCTCGCGGTCTCCCTGATCACCGCGGGCAAGCTCGGCGACCGCTTCGGCCACCGGCAGACCTTCCTGATCGGCGTCGTCGGCTTCGCCGCCGCCTCCGGGGCCATCGGCCTCTCCGACAGCATCGGCCTGGTCGTCACCTTCCGCGTCTTCCAGGGTCTGTTCGGCGCGCTGCTGATGCCGGCCGCGCTCGGCCTGCTGCGGGCCACCTTCCCGGCCGAGAAGCTCAACATGGCGATCGGCATCTGGGGCATGGTCATCGGCGCCTCCACCGCGGGCGGCCCGATCCTCGGCGGTGTGCTGGTGCAGCACGTCAGCTGGCAGTCGGTGTTCTTCATCAACGTGCCGGTCGGCCTGAGCGCCCTCGCCCTCGGCGTGCTGATCCTGCGCGACCACCGCGCCGACAACGCCCCCCGCTCCTTCGACCTGCCCGGCATCGGCCTGCTCTCCGGCGCGATGTTCTGCCTGGTCTGGGCGCTCATCAAGGCGCCGAGCTGGGGCTGGGGCGACGGCAGGACCTGGACCTTCATCGCCGCGTCGGTCCTCGGCTTCGCCCTCTTCTCCTTCTGGGAGACGAAGGTCAAGGAGCCGCTCATCCCGCTGGGCCTGTTCCGCTCCGTCCCGCTCTCGGCGGGCGTCGTGCTCATGGTCCTGATGGCCATCGCCTTCATGGGCGGCCTGTTCTTCGTGACGTTCTACCTCCAGAACGTGCACGGCATGGACCCGGTCGACGCCGGTCTCCACCTCCTCCCGCTCACCGGCATGATGATCGTCGGCTCCCCGCTGGCCGGCGCCGCGATCACCAAGCTCGGCCCGCGCATCCCGCTGGCCGGCGGCATGGCGGCGACCACGATCGCCATGTACGGCATGTCCACGCTGAAGGCGGACACCGGCAGCGCGCTCATGTCCCTCTGGTTCGCCCTGCTCGGCCTCGGCCTCGCCCCGGTCATGGTCGGCGCCACGGAGGTCATCGTCGGCAACGCCCCGATGGAGCTCTCCGGGGTCGCCGGCGGTCTCCAGCAGGCCGCGATGCAGATCGGCGGCAGCCTCGGTACGGCCGTCCTCGGCGCCGTGATGGCCTCCAAGGTCGACGGCGACCTGGCGGGCAACTGGGCCGCCGCGGGGCTGCCGAAGCTGACCGACGCGCAGCTGGCGCAGGCCTCGGAAGCCGTCCAGGTCGGTGTCGCACCGGTCGCCAAGGGGACGCCCGCGGAGATCGCCGCGAAGATCACCGACGTCGCCCACGACACGTTCATCTCCGGCATGAGCCTCGCCTCGCTCGTCGCGGCGGGTGTGGCGGCGGTGGCGATCCTGGTCGCGCTGCTCACCAAGCGCGGCGAGAACGCGGAGGGCGGCGCGGGCGTGGGCCACATCTGATGCCGAATCAGGCGGAGTTCACCTATCAGGGTGACTCCGCTAAAGATTCCTCGCCCTCGGCACGCGCCGCAGGTCACAGTGGGTGACGTCCTCCGCAGGGCATATCCGGAGGGCTTGTCCAGGCTGCGGCGCGCTGCTGGAGGGGGGCAGCGCGCCCGGCTGCGGGCCGGTGGGGGCTGGTCGCGCCCACGCGGCGGAGCCGCATATTGATGCAGCCCCGCGCCCCTTACAGGGCGCGTCCTAGCTGCGGGCAGTCGTGCCTCCCCCAGAGCCCTAAAAGCCTGGGGGGACCCCCAGGCGGCACGGGTGGGCGCAGCGGCACCCGGCAAGCGCCGGTGAGCGTACCCCGCCCCCCGCTGCCACCCCCTCGCGCAGGGCGGCGACCTCGGCCCGGAGCGCCCGCACTTCCTCGGTCAGCATCCCGATCGCCTCCGTCTGCCGCCGCTCCTCCACGTCGTCCTTCTCGAACCGTGCGATGAACCACGTCGCGATGTTCGCCGTCACCACACCCAGCAGGGCGATCCCGGAGAGCATCAGGCCCACCGCGATCATCCGGCCCAGTCCCGTCGTCGGCGCGTGGTCCCCGTACCCCACCGTCGTCATCGTCGTGAACGACCACCACAGCGCGTCACCCAGTGTCCGGATGTTCCCGTTCGGCGAGTCGCGTTCCACCGACAGCACGGCCAGCGAACCGAACATCAGCAGCCCGACCACCGCGCCCACGACATACGTCGTCAGCCGGATCTGCGAGGCCATCCGCGCCCGCCGCCCCACCAGCATCAGCGTCGCGACGAGCCGCAGCAGCCGCAGCGGCTGGAGTATCGGCAGCACCACCGCGCACAGGTCTATCCAGTGCGTCCGCACGAACTCCCGGCGGCGGGGCGCGAGAGCCAGCCGTATGAGGTAGTCCACGGCGAAGGAACCCCACACCACCCACTCCGCCACCGTGCACACGGAGGTGAGGACGTGCCCGGCCGAACGGTCCACGATCGGCAGGGCGTAGGCGACGGCGAAGGCCACCGCGAGTGCCAGCAACGGCCGTTGACTGACCTGCTCCCAACGGGCCTGTGCCGACTGTCGTTCCATGTGGGCATCGTAGGCATCATCGGCGCCCCGAAAGCGCCCCGTAGGGGCGCTGGGGGTACCCCCGGCCGGAGGCTGGGGGAGGAACTGCGCGACCGGCCCCCACCGGGCCCGCAGCTCCCCACCACCTGCCCGGCCGAAGCCGAGCGCAGCGGTTACGCGTCGCCGCCCGCCACGCCCGGGTGCGCCGCCGAGACGTCCAGCAGCTGGTAGCGGTCGATGGCCTGCTTGAGCACCGAGCGGTCGAGCTTGCCCTCACGGGCCAGTTCGGTCAGCACCGCGACCACGATCGACTGCGCGTCGATGTGGAAGAAGCGCCGCGCCGCGCCCCGCGTGTCGGCGAAGCCGAACCCGTCGGCGCCCAGCGACTGGTACGTGCCCGGCACCCAGCGCGCGATCTGGTCCGGCACCGAGCGCATCCAGTCGGACACCGCCACGAACGGACCCTCGGCGCCGCTCAGCTTCTGCGTCACCCACGGCGTCCGCTGCTCCTCCTCCGGATGCAGCAGGTTGTGCTGCTCGCAGGCCACGGCCTCGCGCCGCAGCTCGTTCCAGGAGGTGGCGGACCAGACGTCGGCCTTGACGTTCCAGTCCGCGGCGAGGATCTTCTGGGCCTCGATCGCCCAGGGGACCGCCACGCCCGACGCCATGATCTGCGCGGCGACCGTGCCCGCCGTGCCCGCGCTGATCCGGTGGACGCCCTTGAGGATGCCCTCGACGTCCACGTCGGCCGGCTCGGCCGGGTGCTGGATCGGCTCGTTGTAGACGGTCAGGTAGTAGAAGACGTCCTCGCCGTGCGGGTGCTCCGCGTCGCCGCCGTACATGCGGCGCAGGCCGTCCTGGACGATGTGCGCGATCTCGTACGCGTACGCCGGGTCGTAGGCGACGCAGGCCGGGTTCGTCGAGGCCAGCAGCTGGGAGTGGCCGTCGGCGTGCTGGAGGCCCTCGCCGGTCAGGGTGGTACGGCCGGCGGTGGCGCCCAGGACGAAACCGCGCGACAGCTGGTCGGCCATCTGCCAGAACTGGTCGCCGGTGCGCTGGAAGCCGAACATCGAGTAGAAGACGTAGACCGGGATGAGCGGCTCGCCGTGCGTCGCGTAGGCGGAGCCGGCCGCGATGAGCGAGGCCGTGCAGCCCGCCTCCGAGATGCCGTCGTGCAGCATCTGGCCGGTCGGGGACTCCTTGTAGGCGAGGAGGAGGTCGCGGTCGACGGCCTCGTACTGCTGGCCGAGCGGGTTGTAGATCTTCGCACTCGGGAAGAACGAGTCCATGCCGAAGGTGCGGTACTCGTCCGGCGCGATCAGCACGAAGCGGCGGCCGAGCTCCTTGTCCCGCATGAGGTCCTTGAGGAGGCGGACGAAGGCCATCGTGGTCGCGATCGACTGCTGACCCGTGCCCTTCTTCACGGTCGCGTACGTCTTGTCGTCCGGCAGTGCGAGCGGCTTGGAGCGCACGACGCGGGTCGGGACGTAACCGCCGAGGCCCTTGCGGCGGTCGTGCATGTACTGGATCTCCTCCGAGTTCCGGCCCGGGTGGTAGTACGGCGGCAGGCCGGACTCCAGCTCCTTGTCGGAGATCGGCAGGTGCAGACGGTCCCGGAAGCCCTTGAGGTCGGCGACCGTCAGCTTCTTCATCTGGTGCGTGGCGTTGCGGCCCTCGAAGTTCGGGCCCAGCGTCCAGCCCTTGATCGTCTTGGCCAGGATGACCGTCGGCTGGCCCCGGTGCTCGGTGGCCGCCTTGAACGCCGCGTAGATCTTGCGGTGGTCGTGTCCGCCGCGGCCCAGGTGCAGGATCTGGTCGTCGGTCATGTGCTCGACCATGGCGCGCAGCCGCTGGTCGTCGCCGAAGAAGTGGTCGCGGATGTACCCGCCGGACTCGGTGGCGTAGGTCTGGAACTGACCGTCGGGGGTCGTGTTCATCCTGTTGACCAGGACGCCGTCGCGGTCCTGGGCGAGCAGCGGGTCCCAGGTGCGGTCCCAGACCAGCTTGATCACGTTCCAGCCGGCGCCCCGGAAGACGGACTCCAGCTCCTGGATGATCTTGCCGTTGCCGCGCACCGGGCCGTCGAGCCGCTGGAGGTTGCAGTTGACGACGAAGGTCAGGTTGTCCAGACCCTCGCGGGCGGCGATGGACAGCTGGCCGAGCGACTCCGGCTCGTCCATCTCGCCGTCGCCGAGGAACGCCCAGACGTGCGACTTGGCGGTGTCGGCGATCCCGCGCGCGTGCATGTAGCGGTTCATCCGCGCCTGGTAGATCGCGCCGATCGGGCCGAGGCCCATCGACACCGTCGGGAACTCCCAGAAGTCCGGCATCGAGCGCGGGTGCGGGTAGCTGGAGAGGCCGTCCGGGTACTTCGACTTCTCCTGGCGGAAGCCGTCCAGCTGGGCCTCGCTGAGCCGGTCGAGCAGGAACGCGCGCGCGTAGATGCCGGGGGAGGCGTGGCCCTGGAAGAAGACCTGGTCGCCGCCGTGGCCGTCGTCCTTGCCGTGGAAGAAGTGGTTGAAGCCCACGTCGTAGAGGGACGCCGAGGACGCGAAGGTGGCGATGTGGCCGCCGACGCCGATGCCCGGGCGCTGGGCGCGGGAGACCATCACCGCGGCGTTCCAGCGGGTCGCGTTCAGGACCTTGCGCTCGATCTCCTCGTTGCCCGGGAAGAACGGCTCGGCCCGGGTCGGGATCGTGTTGACGTAGTCCGTGCTGCGCATCTCGGGCACCGCCACGCGCCGCTCGCGGGCGCGCTCGATCAGGCGGAGCATCAGATAGCGGGCCCGTTCCCGGCCGCGCTCGTCCACCGCGGCGTCGAGCGAGTCGAGCCACTCCTGGGTTTCCTCGGGATCGAAGTCAGGAACCTGACTCGGAAGGCCGCCAATGATGATCGGGTTGCGATCGGATCCGGAAGCCACGCTGTTCCTTACCTGTCAGAGGGCCACTGATTCCCTGTTTTTTTTCCGCTTTTCTCGGTTTTCCTGCGCTTGGCCTGCGCCGCTGTCCATCGTCCACCCCGGGGCAGCGCACGTCATCTCTACCGTGAGGTAACTCGGGACCGGCCAAAACGCAACGATACGCCCAGGGTGTGACGCGCTTGGCAAACTCGTTCGACGCTCGCATGTGAAGATGATTGCGATAGGTGCATAGCGGGCAAAAGGGAGTGGTGTGTGTCACAGGCGTCCGCGATACGGTGCCGGGAGTTGCGGCGACACGGTCGGGATCGTCACCGTTTCGGCGGTCTGAACGGCCGGGTACTTGCGCGATCCGTCCCGCCCGTGTGGACTACGGCCAATGCTTCGCGCACGCGCGTGGCTGAGTTCATCACCAAGACATGATCAGGAGGCAACCCGTGAGCGCGACCGCGGACCACGCGGAGGAGCGGACCACCCCTGCCGTCAGGCTGGGGTTCCAGCCAGACCAGGTGGTCCAGGAGATCGGCTTCGACGACGACGTCGACCAGGAGCTCCGCGAGTCCATCGAAGAGACCATCGGCAGCGAGCTGATGGACGAGGACTACGACGACGTGGCCGACGCCGTGGTGCTCTGGTTCCGCGAGGATGACGGCGACCTGACGGACGCGCTGGTCGACGCCCTCAGCTACCTCGAAGAGGGTGGCGCGATCCTGCTGCTGACACCGAAGACCGGCCGCGACGGCTACATCGAGCCGAGCGACATCGGTGACGCGGTGACCACCGCCGGCCTCTCGCAGACCAAGAGCGTCAGCGTGGGCAAGGACTGGAACGGCAGCCGGCTGAACACGCCGAAGGGCGCCGCCAAGAAGCGCTGAGCCCCCGTCGACCGAGCCTCGCCGGCGGACGGACCTGCCCGGGTCCGTCCGCCGGTCCGCAGTGATCGCCGTTTTCGCCGCATAGGGTGTCCTCACCCGAACAGCCCCTGACGATGGGATGCAGGACGATGGCGATCCAGGTCGGCGACAAGGCACCCGACTTCGAGCTCAAGGACAACCACGGCCGGACCGTGAAGCTGTCCGACTTCCGCGGCGAGAAGAACGTGGTGCTGCTCTTCTACCCGTTCGCCTTCACGGGGGTGTGCACCGGCGAGCTGTGCGAGCTGCGCGACAACCTGCCGAAGTTCGAGGACCGCGACACCCAGCTGCTGGCCGTCTCCAACGACTCCATCCACACCCTGCGCGTCTTCGCCGAGCAGGAGGGCCTGGAGTACCCGCTGCTGAGCGACTTCTGGCCGCACGGCGAGACCTCGCGCGCCTACGGCGTCTTCGACGAGGCCAAGGGCTGCGCCGTCCGCGGCACCTTCGTCATCGACAAGGAGGGCGTCGTGCGGTGGACCGTGGTCAACGCACTGCCCGACGCCCGGGACCTCGACGAGTACGTGACGGCGCTCGACGCCCTGTAAACCCCCGCCTTCAAACCCCCGCCTTCGGATCCCCTAGGGGGAGATCCGGCCGACACCCCGTGATTCTTCGGGGTCCAGGGCCTGCGTGCGGCGGGAACCCGTCACTAGGATCGAGTCGTTGATCCGGTATCCGAAGCACGACGGGGGCTCCCGGCCCCTGGACCACACATGGGAGGACTCGTGGGAGTCAGCCTCAGCAAGGGCGGCAACGTATCGCTGACGAAGGAGGCCCCCGGCCTGACCGCGGTCCTCGTCGGTCTGGGCTGGGACGTCCGGACCACCACCGGCACCGACTTCGACCTGGACGCCAGCGCACTGCTGCTGAACACGGCGGGCAAGGTCGCCAGCGACCAGAACTTCGTCTTCTTCAACAACCTCAAGAGCCCCGAGGGCTCGGTGGAGCACACCGGCGACAACCTCACCGGTGAGGGCGAGGGCGACGACGAGGTGATCAAGGTCAACCTGGCCACGGTCCCCGCCGACGTCGACAAGATCGTGTTCCCGGTGTCGATCTACGACGCCGACAACCGCCAGCAGTCCTTCGGCCAGGTCCGCAACGCGTTCATCCGCGTGGTCAACCAGGCCGGCGGCGCCGAGATCGCCCGCTACGACCTGTCCGAGGACGCCTCGACCGAGACCGCGATGGTCTTCGGCGAGCTGTACCGCAACGGCGCGGAGTGGAAGTTCCGCGCCATCGGCCAGGGCTACGCCTCCGGCCTGCGCGGCATCGCCCAGGACTTCGGCGTCAACGTCTGAGCCGTGCGAACGCCCCGGGGCGTTCGAAAGTCCGCACTGTCCGGCGTCGCACCGTTTACGGTCGGCGCCGGACGCGCAGGACAACCGGAGAACCACCGCTAGGGGAGGACCAGCACATGGGCGTCACGCTCGCCAAGGGGGGCAATGTCTCCCTCTCGAAGGCCGCACCGAACCTCACCAACGTCATGATCGGACTCGGCTGGGACGCCCGCTCCACCACCGGCGCCCCCTTCGACCTGGACGCCAGCGCCCTGCTGTGCCAGGGCGGGCGGGTCCTCGGCGACGAGTGGTTCGTCTTCTACAACCAGCTCAAGAGCCCGGAAGGCTCCGTGGAGCACACCGGTGACAACCTCACCGGTGAGGGCGAGGGCGACGACGAATCGATTCTGGTCGACCTGCCCAAGGTGCCGGCCAACTGCGACAAGATCGTGTTCCCGGTCTCGATCCACATGGCCGACGAGCGCGGCCAGACCTTCGGCCAGGTCTCCAACGCCTTCATCCGGGTCGTCAACCAGGCCGACGGCCAGGAACTCGCCCGCTACGACCTGTCCGAGGACGCCTCCACCGAGACCGCCATGATCTTCGGCGAGCTCTACCGCTACCAGAACGAGTGGAAGTTCCGGGCCGTCGGCCAGGGCTACGCGTCCGGGCTGCGCGGCATCGCACTCGACTTCGGCGTGAACGTCTCATAGGACCTTTACAGCCGGATGTGGGGGCCGCCCGGGCCGCAGGACACCGACGCCCTCTACACTTCGTGGTCAACAGTAGGTAAAGCCGGGTACGGCGCGAGCGAGACCCGTACACACACGATTGGGTAGCCAGTGCTTCTGAAAACCTTCGGCTGGTCGTTCGCGATCACCGCGCTCGGCCTGGTCGCCGCGGTCTTCTACGGGGGCTGGGAGGCCTTCGGCATCGTGGCCATCCTCGCCGTCCTCGAAATCTCCCTGTCGTTCGACAACGCGGTCGTCAACGCCGGAATCCTGAAGAAGATGAACGCCTTCTGGCAGAAGATCTTCCTCACGGTGGGCGTGCTCATCGCGGTCTTCGGCATGCGGCTGGTCTTCCCCGTCGTCATCGTCGCGGTCACCGCCAAGATGGGCCCCATCGAGGCCGTCGACCTCGCGCTCAACAACAAGGACCGCTACCAGGAACTGGTCACCGACGCCCACCCGGCGATCGCGGCCTTCGGTGGCATGTTCCTGCTGATGATCTTCCTCGACTTCATCTTCGAGGACCGGGACATCCAGTGGCTGCGCTGGATCGAGCGCCCCCTCGCCAAGCTCGGCAAGGTCGACATGCTGGCGGTCTGCATCGCCCTGATCGTCCTGCTGATCACCTCCTTCACCTTCGCCACCCACGCCCACCAGCACGGCGGCGGCCACACCGACAAGGCGCAGACGGTCCTGATCGCCGGCATCGCCGGCCTCATCACCTACATGATCGTCGGCGGCCTCTCCGGCTTCTTCGAGGACCGCCTCGAAGCCGAGGAGGAACGCGAGCACGAGGAGGAGGAAGAGGCCGAACGCACCGGCAAGAAGAAATCCCCGGTCCTGCTGGCCGGCCAGGCCGCGTTCTTCATGTTCCTCTACCTGGAGGTCCTGGACGCGTCGTTCTCCTTCGACGGCGTGATCGGCGCCTTCGCCATCACCAACGACATCGTCCTCATGGCCCTCGGCCTCGGCATCGGCGCGATGTACGTCCGCTCGCTCACCGTGTACCTGGTCCGGCAGGGCACCCTGGACGACTACGTCTACCTGGAGCACGGCGCCCACTACGCGATCGGCGCGCTGGCCGTGATCCTCATGGTCACCATCCAGTACCAGATCAACGAGGTCATCACCGGCCTGGTCGGCGTCGTCCTGATCGGCTGGTCGTTCTGGTCCTCCGTCCGCCGCAACCAGCGGCTGGAGGCGGCCGAGGGAAAAGCGGGATCGGACGAGAAGGCTGAAGTCTCGTCCGGAGTCTGACCGACCGAAAAGAAGGGTGTGACACCCTTCTGCACGAGGAACGCTCTGTTCAGGGCGGCCGACCCGGTCGGCCGCCCTGGGCCTTTCCGGCGGATCGGGCCGCAGGAAAGCGACGGTTCTGACCGGCGCCGGTGAGCGGGGTGTGGTGCGTGCAGCTGCAAGGCGGAGGAGGGAGTCGACGCGGAGCGTCGGCGACCGACGACAACGCGGCAGATGTGCGTGCCACACCCCGCGTCTGCGGCACGATGCGCCGGAAAGGCCTCAGACGTTGACCGGAGTCTGTGGGGGCGGGAATGGGTTTCTTCGACGGGCTGCTGGGCGGGCGGGCGGCCGAGTTCGACTCTGGCAGCGCCGCGTCCAACTCCATCGAGCTCACCAGGCGGCACCAGCAGGTGTCCCTCACCAAGCAGGGCGCGGCCACCGGCAACCTGCGGGTCAACCTCACCTGGCGGATGCGCACGTCCGACTTCGACGGCGAACAGCGCACGAGCCTGCTGCGGCACCCCTTCAAGGCGCTCAAGCCGCCGGAGGTGATGGGACACGGGCAGAGCATGGTCAACGTCGACCTCGACCTCGGTGCGCTGTACGAGCTGGCCGACGGGACGAAGGGGGTCGTCCAGCCGCTCGGCGGCCTCCTCGGGGACGTGAACGCACCGCCGTACGTCAAGCTCAGCGGCGACGACCGGTTCGGGTCGGCGTCCGGCGAGACGATGTACGTCAACCTGGACCACCGGGACGAGATCAAGCGGCTGCTGGTGTTCGTGTACATCTACGACCAGACGCCGGCGTTCGACCGCACCCACGCGATCGTCACGCTGTACCCGAGCAACGGGCCGCGCATCGAGATAGGCCTCGACGAACGGCACCCGCAGGCCCGGTCCTGCGCGGTCGTGATGATCGAGAACGTGAAGGGCGAGCTGGTCGTCCGGCGTGAGGTGAAGTTCGTGTACGGCTTCCAGGGGGAGCTGGACCGGCTGTACGGGTGGGGGCTGCAGTGGGGGCGGGGTTACAAGACGAAGGTGGAGAAGTAGTTCGCCCCCCAAGAACCCCCAAGAACCCCCAAGAACATCCAGCTAGCGCCCGACGAACTGCGGCCCCTGCGGAGGCAGCCTGAAGTCCGAGTTCGGGATCGTCGCCACCGGGATCGGGGCCGGCGGCGGGTAGCCGTAGCCCGACTGCTGGGGCTGTTGCTGGGTGTACGCGGGCTGGGGGTAGCCGTACGTCGGCTGGGTGGGCACTGATGTCGGCTGCTCGGGCGGGAGCGGCATGGACGCCGACGGCTCCTCCATCGGCTCCGACTCGTCCACCGAGATGCCGAAGTCCGTGGCCAGGCCCTTGAGACCGTTGCTGTAGCCCTCGCCCAGCGCGCGGAACTTCCAGCCCTCGCCCCTGCGGTACAGCTCGCCGCAGATCAGGGCCGTCTCGGCACCGGTCTCCGGCTTGATGTCGAAATGGGCCAGGGCCTCGGCGTCGGGCGATGCGGCGTCGTACAGCAGGATGCGCAGGGCCGGTACGTGTTCGAACGGGATGCCGTCCGCCGATGCGACCAGCAGGATTCGGCCGACGTTGGGCTCGACACCGGGGAGATCTGTCTGGATCGTGTCGGTGAGGCCCTCGGCCACCCGCTTCTTGCCGAGCCGCCAGACCTTCCCGGAGGGGTGCCGGGGCTGGTTGTAGAAGACAAAGTCCTCGTCGGAGCGCACACGTCCGTCGGGGCCGAGGAGCAGCGCCGAGGCGTCGACGTCCGGAACCCCCTGCCCGGGCGTCCAGCGCAGCACGGCCCGGACCGTGGTGGCTTCCACGGGGACGTTCGACCCCTTCAGCATCGCGTGCGTCATGCGGTCATCCTGCCCTCTCGGTCCTGGTCACGACAACGCGGGGGGCCTCGCGACCGACACAGGCGGGTTACCTGAAATTCATGCCCTGCGGGAACCCTCGACATGGCTTTGTACGTACTATTACCGGCCACCCTTTACCAATTTCACAGGCTCGGCCCACGCCACGGGGGAGTTCTATGCGTCATTTCGGGCACATCGCACCTGAGGTGCGGCAGCGCCTCTTCCATCAGGAGCCGTGCGAGTTCACCGCCGACTCCCCGGCCCGCGTGCTCTCCGCGGCCCTGGGTGCCACGCTGTACAGCCCGGCCACCCGGCCGCGGCTCGCCGACGACATCGTCAAACAGGCGGGGCTCGGCGTGGTCTCGATGGTGCTGTGCCTGGAGGACTCCATCGGCGACGAGGACGTGGAGGCCGGCGAGGAGAACCTCGTGCGGCAGTTCGCCGACCTGGCCGAGCGGGAGCGGGCGGGCGTGGAGCTGCCGCTGCTGTTCATCCGGGTGCGGGAGCCCGAGCAGATCCCCGACCTGGTGCGACGGCTGGGCGCGAGCGTGTCGCTGCTGTCCGGATTCGTGTTCCCGAAGTTCACCGAGGAGCGCGGCATCCCCTTCCTGCAGGCCCTGGACGGCGCCACGCTGCGCAGCGGCCGCCGGCTGTTCGGCATGCCCGTGCTGGAGACTCCCGAGCTGATGTACCGGGAGACGCGCGTGGACGCCCTGGAGGGCATCGCCCGCGCCGTCGACAAGTACCGCGACAAGGTGCTGGCGCTGCGCCTCGGGGTCACCGACTTCTGCTCGTCCTACGGGCTGCGGCGGGCCCCCGACATGACCGCCTACGACGTGCAGATCATCGCCTCCGTCATCGCCGACGTGGTGAACATGCTGGGCCGGGCCGACGGCACCGGGTTCACGGTGACCGGTCCGGTGTGGGAGTACTTCCGGGTCCCCGAGCGCATGTTCAAGCCGATGCTGCGGACCAGCCCCTTCCTGGAGGAGCAGGCCGTGGAACTGCGCAACCGGCTCATCGAGCACGCCATGGACGGCCTGCTGAGGGAGATCTCCCTCGACCAGGCCAACGGGCTGCTCGGCAAGACCTGCATCCACCCGTCCCACGTCATCCCCGTGCACGCGCTGTCCGTCGTCAGTCACGAGGAGTTCTCCGACGCCCAGGACATCCTGCGGCCGGAACGGGGCGGCGGGGGTGTACTTCGCTCGGCCTACACGAACAAGATGAACGAGGTGAAGCCGCACCGCGCCTGGGCCGAGCGGACCATGCTCCGCGCCGAGGTGTTCGGCGTGGCCAACGAGGACGTCGGCTTCGTGGAGCTGCTCGCCGCCGGGATACCGGGTTGACGGGCGCGACGGGACGACACAGGGATCGTATGAACATCGCAGCGAACAACGGGGTCTGGTCCGGCAGCTGGGTCGCCGAGCGGCTCGGCGTCGAACTCGTGGGCGACGACGGTCTGACGGCCCTCCTCGGCCTCGCCCTGCGCCGCAACCCCAGACGGGCCCACCTCCTGGTCTCCAACGTGCTCGGCAAGCACGTACCGCAGTCGCCGGCGGTGGTGTACGGGCACGGCTTCGCCCTCGGCCGACGGGTGCGGGACCTGCTCGGTGAGGAGGAGGCCGGGCGGGCCGTCGTTCTGGGGTACGCCGAGACGGCCACGGGCCTCGGGCACTCGGTGGCGGACGGGGTCGGCCTCGCCCCCTATCTCCACTCCACCCGCCGCCCGGTCCCCGGGGTGACCCCGGCCGGCGGCTTCGAGGAGTCCCACTCCCACGCCACGTCCCACCTGCTGCTCCCCGAGGACCCGGCCCTGCTCGCCGGCGACGGCCCCCTGGTCCTGGTCGACGACGAGTTCTCCACGGGCAACACGGTCCTGAACACGATCCGCGACCTGCACGCCCGCTATCCGCGGCAGCGGTACGTGGTGGTGGCGCTGGTGGACATGCGGTCACCGCAGGACGCCGGGCGCCTGGTGGATTTCGCCGGTGAGATCGGCGCCAGGGTGGACCTGGTGGCCGCGGCGTCGGGGACCGTGAAGCTGCCCGAGGGTGTGCTGGAAAAGGGCCAGGAGCTGGTGGCGCGGTACGAGGAGAGTGCCGCGAGGGGTGAGCGGGCGGGTGCGGCGCCGTCGGGGCTGAGCGCGCAGTTCCCCGCGCCCCTTGAGGGCGTTGCCCTCACCCACCTGGGGGCGCGGGGCTGTGTTGAATCTGCGGCTACCGCCGCGCGGGCGCGACAAGCCCCCACCGGCCCGCACCCGGGCGACAACCGGACCACCCCCCACCGCAGCCACCTCACCCGCATCGACCTGCACTGGCCCCCCGGCCTCCCCGACGGCGGACGGCACGGCTTCACCCCGGCCCACCGCATACGCCTCGAAACGGCCCTCCCCCTGATAGCCGCGCGGGTCGCCGAAGCGCTCCCCGCCGACGCCCGCCGCGTGCTCACGCTCGGCTTCGAGGAGCTGATGTACGCCCCCCTCAGGGTCGCCCGCGAGCTGGAGGCCCTGGTCACCGCGGAGGTGCGGTACTCGACCACCACCCGCTCACCCGTCCTGGCCGTCGACGACCCCGGCTACGCCATCCGCAGCCGCCTCGTCTTCCCGGCCCACGACAACCCCGCCGACGGCCCCGGCGAGCGCTACGCGTACAACGTCGCGGGCGCCGGCTTCGACGCCGTCGTCCTGTTCGTCGACTCGGCCGGCGACACCCCCGAACTGCACGCCCCGGACGGCCTCCTCGACCGGCTCGGCGCGCATGCCCCGCACGTCCTGCTCGCGGTTGTACCGTCGTACGTCCCCCCGCTACCCGAAGTGAGCCCCGCCATGCTGCCCGAGCCCCTCCGCGGCCCCGCCTTCTCCTCGTACCCGGCGGAGGACGTCGGCTGGCTGCTCCAGGACCTCTCGGACGTCACGCTGGAGGCGCCGACCGAGGAGCGCGAGGAGGCGATCCAGAGCGGCGGCGCGCACTACGCCGAGTCGCTGCCGGTGGAGTACCAGCCGAGCGAGCGGTACCAGGCCCTCTTCCACACGGCTCTGGAGGCCTCCGCGACGCGGCTCGCGCAGGCCGTCGGGGTCGTCACCGAGACCGTGCTGGCCGAGCGGTCGCCGCGGCCGGTGCTGGTGTCGCTGGCGCGGGCCGGCACCCCGGTGGGCGTCCTGATGCGCCGCTGGGCGCAGTTCCGCTACGGCCTCGACCTGCCGCACTACGCGGTGTCGATCGTGCGCGGCCGCGGCATCGACGCCAACGCGCTGCGCTGGCTGGCCGCGCACCACGACCCGCGGGACGTGGTGTTCGTGGACGGGTGGACGGGCAAGGGCGCCATCACCCGGGAACTGGCCGACGCGGTCGAGGAGTTCGAGGAGCGGGCGGGCGTCTCCGGGTTCGACCCGGAGATCGCGGTGCTCGCGGACCCCGGGTCGTGCGTGCGGACGTACGGCACCCGGGAGGACTTCCTGATCCCCTCCGCCTGCCTCAACTCGACCGTCTCCGGGCTGATCTCGCGGACCGTGCTGCGCGCCGACCTGGTGGGCCCCGACGACTTCCACGGCGCGAAGTTCTACCGCGAGCTGGCCGGGGCCGACGTGTCGGTGGCCTTCCTGGACGCGGTCGCGGCGCGGTTCACCGAGGTGGTCGACCCCGTGGACGCGGCCGTGAAGGAGCTGGCGGTCGCCGACCGCACGCCGACCTGGGAGGGCTGGGCGGCCGTGGAGCGGATCAGCGAGGAGTACGGCATCCACGACGTGAACCTGGTCAAGCCGGGCGTCGGCGAGACCACCCGGGTGCTGCTGCGCCGGGTGCCCTGGAAGATCCTGGCGCGGGCCGGGGCGGGCCCCGACCTCGACCATGTGCGGCTGCTTGCGGAGCAGAGAGGGGTACCGGTGGAGGAGGTCGGCGAGCTGCCGTACACCTGCGTGGGGCTGATCCACCCGAAGTACACGCGCGGGGCGACCGGCGCCGACGGCCGGGCGGTGAACGTCTGATGGCGGTGCTCGTCGCGAGCGACCTCGACCGCACGCTCATCTACTCCGCGGGTGCCCTGGCGCTGACCATGCCGGACGCGCGGGCGCCCCGGCTGCTCTGCGTCGAGGTGCACGAGAGCAGGCCGCTGTCGTACATGACGGAGACGTCCGCGCAGCTGCTGACCGAGCTGGGGGACGCGGCCGTCTTCGTGCCGACCACGACGCGGACCCGTAAGCAGTACGAGCGGATCAACCTGCCGGGGCCCGCGCCGCAGTACGCCATCTGCGCCAACGGCGGGCATCTGCTGGTCGACGGGGTGTCCGACGCGGACTGGCACGGACGGGTGCTGGCGCGGCTGGCCGACGAGTGCGCCCCGCTGGACGAGGTGCGGGCCTATCTGGCGGAGCACGCCGATCCGGTGTGGCTGCGCAAGCACCGGGTCGCCGAGGACCTGTTCGCCTACCTGGTCGTCGAGCGGGAGCTGCTGCCCGAGGAGTGGGTGAAGTGCCTCGCGGTGTGGGCGGAGAACCGCGGCTGGACGGTGTCGCTGCAGGGCCGGAAGATCTACGCCGTGCCGAAGCCGCTGACGAAGAGCGCGGCCATGCGGGAGGTCGCGCGCCGGACCGGGGCCGAGCTGACGGTGGCCGCCGGGGACTCGCTGCTCGACGCCGACCTCCTGCTGGCCGCGGACCGCGGCTGGCGGCCGGGGCACGGGGAGTTGGCCGACGCCGGGTGGACCGGGCCGGCCATCGCCGCGCTGCCCGAGCGAGGGGTGCTCGCCGGTGAGCGAATCCTGCGCGAATTCCTGAAGACGGTCCGGCAGGGGAGTTAGCCGCAGCAGCCGCCGCCGCAACAACCGCCACCGGAGGCGGCGGGGGCGCCGGAGCGGGGGGCGGGCGCGGACGCCGAGCCGCCCACCGCCACCGTCGACAAGAGCTTTACCGTGTCTTGATGCCCTTCCGGGCATGCTGCCGGAGCCGATGACTCGGCCATGGGGCGGGACAGTTCGAATGTGTCGCCGCAGGTGCGGCAGCGGTACTCGTAGCGGGGCATGAGGGACAGGCTAGCGGCAGTGATGCGAGAGTGATGGGCATCACTTCACCTCAGAATTTCATGAGTGTTCCTTTCTGTCCGATACTTGTGCGGAGATTTTGAAAAGATCGCTGATAATTTGAGCTGGCCGCGAGGAGCCGAAAGACCGGGGGAAGAGGGGGGCTCGTAGCGCCGCGCCCACCGCGGCCCTGCCCCCCCGTCGTGTCCGACCACGCGCGCAAGACCGAGTGCGAGGGGAGACGCAGTCGTGACGGACGCATCGGAGCGGACGGGCGACCCGGAGGGCGGCCGTGACCAGGCCCGATCCCGGGATCGGAAGCCGTTCGAGCCGGACGCGACCCTGCATCTGAACGTCGACGGCCTGCGCGCGGAGCATGCTCTGTGGCAGAAGGGCGACGACGCTCAGCGTGCGCAGGAGGCCGCGCGGCGCAAGGCGGAGGCTCTGTGGAAGGAGCTGCACGCCCTGCGGGCCGCCGAGACCGACGCCGCGCAGACGGGGGAGAAAGAGGGTGCGCGCCGCGGCGCGGGCGACACCCCGGCGTCTCGTGAGGGGGCGCGGGGGAAGAAGCAGGATCTGCCGGTGCACGACGAGACCCTGCACTTGAACGTGGGCGCCCTGCGCGCGGACGTCACGATGCAGATCCGGGTGCCCGAACAGCGCCGGCCGGAGCCGGAGTCGGCGGCCTCGGGCGGCCGTGCCGAGCGGCGGCGCAGCGCGCGGCCCTCCACGCGTGAGCGTGTCGTCGGCGTCCGGGAGCGGGTCGGGGCTCTCGTGGGGCCCCGCATCGAGCCCCTGCTGCCGTACGCGCGGAAGCTGCGGCCGATGTACCCGCGCCCCGGCCGGACCGGCTGGCGGCGCTGGGTGCCGTCCTGGCGGCAGTGGCTGGGGGCCTGGCTGGGGAGCATCGGGCTGACCGGGCTGTTCCTCGTGGTGGCCTACGCGGCGACGGACATCCCCAGCAACCTCAACACGTACGCCACCCAGCAGGACAACGTCTACTTCTGGTCCGACGGGACGCCGATGGCCCGGACCGGCTGGGTGCAGCGGCAGGACATGCCGCTCAAGGACATACCCGTGGACGTGCGCTGGGCGGTGCTCGCGGCCGAGAACGAGAGTTTCTACACCGACCCCGGTATATCGGTCAAAGGCATAGCCCGGGCCCTCTATCGCACGGTCGGCGAAGGGGACACCGAGGGCGGCTCGACCATTACCCAGCAATACGTGAAAAACGTCTATCTCACGCAGAACCAGACGGTAAGCCGTAAATTCACCGAGGCGATGATCTCCCTCAAGCTCGACAACAAGATGAGCAAGGACCAGATCCTCGAGGGCTACCTCAACACCAGCTGGTTCGGCCGGGGGACGTACGGCATCCAGCGCGCCGCCCAGGCCTACTACGGCAAGGACGTCGGCCAGCTGAACGCCAGCCAGGCCGCCATGCTCGCCTCCCTGCTCAAGGGCGCCGGGCTCTACGACCCGACGCTCAGCAAGGCCAACCACAAGCGGGCGGTCGAACGCTGGTCCTGGATCCTGGACCGGATGGTCAAGATCGGCAAGCTGTCGCCGGCCGAGCGGGCCAAGTACACGAAGTTCCCCGAACCGATCGCGACCAACAAGGTGTACGACACCGGCAGTCAGAGCGACTACCTCGTGGAACTGGCCCAGCAGTACGCCAAGAAATCCGCCCACATCTCGGACAAACAGTTCGACCTGGGCGGATACCAGATCTACACCACCTTCGACCGGAAGAAGGAAGGCACCCTCACCAAGGCCGTCACCAAGGCCCGCAAGGACGCCAAGGCGAGCGACCCCAAGAACGCCGCGGCCGCTCACTACGGCGCCGCCTCGGTCGCCACCGACGGACGGATCGTCGCCGTGTACGGCGGACCCGACCACCGGACCCAGGGCTACAACGAGTCCAACGCCACCACCGTCCCGGCCGGCAGCGCCTTCCTGCCGTTCGTCTACGCGGCCGGGCTCCAGAACGGCATCCACAAGGAACGCGGCGGGGCCGCCACCGACGTCCTGCCCGAGACGCTCTACGACGGCGACGACAAGGTCACGGTCACCACACCCGACGGACCGTACTGGGACCGCAGCGGCAAGAAGGTCTACGCCAAGAACGACGACGACAAGTCCTACGGGCCGATCAGCCTGGCCAACGCCCTCGCCCAGTCGGTGAACACCCCCTTCATGCAACTCGGCGTGGACACCGGACTCGACAAGGTGCGCTCCACCGCGGTGGCCTCCGGACTGCTCTCCGAGAGCATGGGACCCCAGGTGCCCGCGCTCTCCATGGGCAGCTCCACACCGAGCGCGATCCGGATGGCGAGCGGATACGCCACCTTCGCCGCCGGCGGCGACCACACGGAGCCGTACTCGGTCTCCAAGATCACCCGCAACGGCCACCGGGTCGTCATGGACACCTCCCGGCCGACCCGCGCGGTCCGCGACGACGTGGCCGAGGACGTCGAACAGGCACTCACCGAATCGTTCCGCCTCGCCCATCCGACCCCCGCGCTCACCAACGCGGCGGCCGGGAAGGCCGGCAGCACCTACGCCGACGGCAAGGACACCGCCGCCTGGTACACCGGCACGCTCTCGAAAGTGACGACGTCGGTCGTCGTCTACCGCATCGACCTGAACAAGTCCCTGGAGCCGCTCCCGCTCAAGGGAATCGCCGGATCCGGCACCGACAACGTCCCTTACACGGTCTGGGCACAGGCCATGGGCCTCGACTGACCCCCGAGGCCCCGACGCTCCCCACGCCACCCACCCGCAGAATGAGCCGAGCATGAAGCCCCGCACGAAGCCGACAACCGGCGGCCACCGCCGCAAGGCGCCCGCCCGTGACCGCCGTCCCGCCCGCCCGGAGGTCATGACCCTGGCCGCCTTCCTGGTCGTGGCCTCCCTCGTCGCGGGCTATCTGGTGCTCACCAGACAGGACGACACCGCGCCCACCGCCGCCGGGACCACCAAGGCCTCCCCGTCCGCGTCGGCCTCGCCGAAGTGGGACGGCAAGACCAAGATCCTCGGCGACGGCTCGACGTCGTACACCGGGCCGCAGAAGGACCAGTTGAAGCCCGTGAAGCTCAAGCCGGGCGAGAAGCCACCCCAGTTCGTGGTCTTCTCCTGGGACGGTGCGCTGGAGGGCTCCGACCATCTCTTCTCGCACTACCGGGAGCTGGCCAAGGAGTACAACGCCCACATGACCTTCTTCCTCACCGGCATCTACCTGCTGCCCAAGAGCAAGAAGAGCCTCTACACCGGCCCGATGCACCAGCCCGGCGACGCCGCCATCGACTACGCCACCGACGAGCACATCCGCACCACCCTGGAACAGCTCCGCGAGGCCTACAACGACGGCAACGAGATCGGCACCCACTTCAACGGCCACTTCTGCGAGGCCAAGGGCGGCGGCGAGTGGAGCGTCGCGCAGTGGAAGAGCGAGATCGACCAGTTCTACAAGTTCGCCGAGAACTGGAAGACCAACACCGGCTTCAAGGACATCCCCGCCCTGCCCTTCGACTTCAAGCAGGAGGTCGTCGGCGGCCGCGCCCCCTGCCTGGAAGGCCAGCCCAACCTGCTGAAGGCCCTGCAGAAGTACGGCTACAACTGGAAGTACGACGCCAGCTCCCCGGGCGACCTCCAGATATGGCCCTCCAAGAAGGACGGCCTCTGGAACTTCCCCCTCCAGATGGTGCCGTACGGCGACAAGATCCAGTCCCTCTCGATGGACTTCAACTTCCTCTACAACCAGTCCAACGGCGAGACCGACGGCGACCCGTCCCAGTACGCCACCTGGGAGCAGCAGACCGTCGACGCCTACATGAACGGCTTCAACCGCGTCTACTACGGCAGCCGCGCCCCCCTGTTCATCGGCAACCACTTCGAGGACTGGAACGGCGGCATCTACATGAAGGCCATCGACCAGATCATCCCGAAGATATGCACCAAGAAGGGCGTCAAGTGCGTCTCCTTCAAGGAACTCGCCGACTGGATGGACGCCCAGGACCCGGCCACCCTCGCCCGGCTGCGCAGCCTGGACCCCGCCCAGGCCCCGTCGGACTGGTCGAGCATCGTGAAGTGAGTGCCGTGAAGTGGGCACCGTGAAGCGAGCGCCGTACCAACTCCTCGACGGCGGTTCAATTCGACGCGGCAGCAAGCGGATTCCAATCGTGCAACCCCCTTCACAGGAGTCACACACGCCGTGCGAAGATGCCGTCGCCCGGTAGAGGTGTACCGGCGTAGAGGGGAACATCATTGAAATCCAGAAAACTGAGCCGTAAGCGCAGCCGTGCGGCCATAGTCACGGCGGCGGCCGCCTCGGTCGTCGCCGGCGTCGCCCTCGTGCCCAACTGGAGCGCGGGCGCGGCCGTCGTCGACGACCCGACCGTGGACGCCGCGACCAAGGCGACCTTCCAGAAGCTGGCCGACGCGGTCTTCACCGACCGCACCCAGGCCCTCGTGCAGGGTGCCTCGCAGAAGCAGCAGACGTCCCGCTTCTCCGGCGACGTCCGCCTCTCCAGCACCCAGTCGCGCGACGAGGACGCAGCGCTGACCCAGCTGCGCGGCCGCCAGAACAGCATCGCCAAGGCCGGCGAGAAGTACAGCGCCGGCAGCACCCAGGTCACGCTCGACGCGACCCGCGTGACCGGCCGCACCGCCAAGGCCGACGTCACCGAGACCACGACGCTGACCTACACCAAGGCCGCCTCCGGCACGCCGAAGACCACCGGCTTCCAGGCCCACCACGAGCTGACCTTCAAGGCCGACCGGCAGGGCACCTGGCAGCTGACGAACATCCAGGACACCGACGACGGCGGCCTCGCCGTCAACACGCTGTCCAAGCCCTCGGTCAAGGCGCCCGCCACCGGCGACGACGGCAACACCACGCCGGACGCCCCGCGCGCGGCCACCACGCGCAACCCGGTGGCCGTGCCGAAGACGCTCACCGGCGGCACGTACGACTACAAGGCGATGGCCACCTACGCCGAGACGTACTGGAGCAACTACAACACCGCCTACCCGAACTTCAACGGGCACGCGGACGGCGGCGACTGCACCAACTTCGTCAGCCAGTCACTCAAGGCCGGCGGCTGGAAGCACGTCCCGGGCTACGTCTACGACTACACGAAGTGGTTCGGCACCGCCGACATCCAGTCCGACTCGTTCGTCGGCGTCAACGAGTGGTCCTGGTTCGCCCAGAACTCCAAGCGGACCACCCCGCTCGCCAACGTCTACCAGGCGGAGGTCGGCGACGTCATCCAGATGGACTTCGACCGGGACGGGTCGAAGGACCACACGATGATCGTCACGTACAAGGCCAACGGCATCCCGTATGTGACATACCACTCCAACAACACCTACCGCAGGTCGCTGGCGAGCCTCATCGCGTCGTACCCGAACGCGTACTACTACGCCTACCGCACCTGAGCCTCCGGCTCGGCCCGCTGCTCCGCCTCGGGGTGGCGGGCCCGCCAGTACGGGTTGTCATGCGGCAGGTTCGTACTGACCCGGCCGTACATCCCGAACACCATCAGCACGAGACCCACCACGAAACTGAACAGCACGTTCTGGATCTTGAAGGCAAGGAAGTCCGAGTCCGTGTCGAGCAGGCCCAGGAACAGGAAGCCGTTCAGGATGAACAGCACACCCAGCACCATGTTCAGCGTGGACGCGAAGTTCCCGCCGATCACCATCCCGGCGAACAGCAGCAGCCCGACACAGATCGACAGCACGCTCAGCGCACCGTTGGTGTTCAGGCCGATCGCGCTGTTCCCGCCCGTGTCGAAGAAACCGATGTTGTTGGTCAGCCCGAGGATCCCGAACGCCAGCAGGAACAGGCCCATCAGGCCCGCCCCGATCCGGTAGACCCTGTTCAGGCGGTGGTCGACGGGCAGTGCCTCGTCGAAGACGATCCGCCGCCGCGAGGTCCCCGACGTCCCCGAGTGCGCTGCGTGTGAGGCCATCTCCGCCTCCCCATCTGGACTGCGGGCCTGGATTACGGACCGCCCTCCCAATATCCGCCCGCACCGGGAGGACGGCAACGGCTCACAGGCACACACGCACGCAGGCTCACAGACGCACGCAGGCTCACGGGTGACCGGTGCCCCGGTCCTCCCGGATCTGCGCCACCGCCCGCGCGACCGACTGCCGCACCGCCTCCGTCTCCGTCAGGAAGTGCCAGTAGTCGGGATGCCGCCCCTCCAGCGTCCTGACCGCCCGGTCCAGCCGCGCCACCGCGTCGTCCAGCAGCCGCGCGTGCCGCGGATCCGGACTGGTCCGCCCCGCCATCGCCAGCCGCTGCGCGTCCCGGATCGCGAACCGCGTCCGATCGATCTCCGCCTGCGGATCCTTCTGCACCGCGTTGAGCCTGCCCAGCCGGTCACCGGCCGCCGACACCGCCTCGTCCGTACTGTTGAGCAGCGCCCGTACCGTGGACAGCAGCGAGGTGGCGTCCGCCCACTTCTGCGCGTCCCGCGCGGCCTGCGCCTCCCGCAGCTTCACCTCGGCCTGCCGGACGTTCTCCACGGCCTGCTGCGGCACCTGCTGCAGATCCTGCCAGCACGCCGCCGAGAACCGCCGCCGCAGCTCGCTCAGCACCGGGTCCACCTGCCCGGCCCGGGTGGTCAGCGCCTGCGCCCGGGTCCGCAGGCTCACCAGCCGGTGATCGATCTCCGCGGCCTTCTCCGGCAACCGCTCCGCCTCGACCCGGATCGCCTCGGCCTCCCGCTGCACCCGCCCGGCCCGCTCCAGCGTCGCCTGCACACCGTGCTGCCCCGCACCCTGGTTGAGCCGGGTCAGCTCGGGCGACAGCGCGGCCAGCCGGGCCGCCAGCTCATCCGCCCTGATCTGCGTCTTCCGCACGGCATCGAGCGCGTTGCTGGCCGCCAGCAGCGCCTGCCGGGCCCGCTCCACGGCGGGCGCCAGCCGCGCCAACTGAGTCTCGGCCTTCCCGAGCAACGGCCCCAGCGACTCCCCGAACCGGTCCAGCTCCCCCTTCACCCGGACCAGCTCGTCCTTCGCCCCGGAGATCTGCCCACGCGCCCGCGCCGCGACCCCGGCCTCCAGATCGTCCCGGTCCAGGTCGTAGGCGTCGATGGCCTCGATGTACCGGTTGCTCACCTCGTCGATCCGCCGCCCCAGCGCCTCGAAGTCCGAGACGGCACGACGGGCCGCCGGCGAGTCGTCGACGGCGGAGATGGTCTCTATGGAGATCCGCAGATCCCGCTGGGCGGTGTCCAGCTCGTAGAACGCGGCGGCCGCGGCGTCCTTGGCCGCCTGCGCCTCCGCCCGCTGACTCTCCGCCCGCCCCCCGAACCACCGCCGGGTCCCGCCACCGGCGAACGCCCCCGGCACCACCAGCACGGCCAGCAACGGCAGGCTCACCAGCCCGAGAACATCCCGAAGCGGCGTACGCCGGGCCCGTACGGGAGGCGAGTACGACCGATCGGATACCGCCGAAGTCGCCGATGTCCCCGTCACTGCTCCCTCTCCCGTACCGCGGTGCGCCCTGTGTCCTGGCGGTTGCTGCAATTCTCCCACTGGTGAAAGACGAACACACGGGCCGGTCAGTTCGCGGTGAGGACGATCAACCGGGGATGGTCCGGGAGCACCGGGGCGGCGAGGCCACGCACGGCCGGCCGGCGCGGGTACGCGCGCTCGGTCCGGAAACGGGTTTGCGGGACAGCGCCCCTGGCAATGTAGGCTGTCGACTCGTCTCGGGTGCGTAGCTCAGTGGTAGAGCGCCTGCCTTACAAGCAGGATGTCGGCGGTTCGAAACCGTCCGCGCCCACGTGATCAGAGGACCCCGGCCGCCGCGGCCGGGGTCCTCTTCTGTTCTCAGTCCGTCTCGTGGGCGTGCTTGAGGCGGCTTCGGGCGTCCATGCGGTCCGGGGCCGTGACCTCCGCCCAGAAGCGGTGGCCGCTGACGAAGACCGCGAGTTCGTGCTCGCGGCGGCGCAGCTTCTCCACCTCCGCCTGTTCGTCCTCGGTCCAGCCCGGGGAGGCGGGGCGCTCCACCTTGCGCCAGCCGCCCTCGTCGCTGAATCCGTCCAGCGGCTCGACCGACCAGGGAAGCCGCTTCAGCAGGGCCGACAGCTCGGCCCGGACCTGATGCAGCTCCTCCTGACCGGCGAGGAGGTCACTCGGAAAGTCATAGGTCGCAGCCACGCGGTAATGGTACGCCTGTTCGATTTTAGGTGGCGAGTTTGTTCGCGTGGTTCATGTGTTCGATGCGCGGCACCGTCCGACCACGTTGTCACCCCGCTCCGCCCGTGAGGCCGATCAGCGGCGCCACCAGGCAACTCCCGGAGACCAGCCCCTGCAGCGCCGCCGTGCCCCCTGGCGGTCGCCGTCCCGTGGCTGCTGAGCCGGGTGCGGACCGAGGACGCGCTCATGGCCGGCCGGTTCGGCGCCGCCTACGACGCCTACCGCGCCCGCGTCCCGGCACTCATACCGTGGACGCGTCCGACAGGGGTCCGTGCCCGCCACGGTGACGCGAGCGGCAGCCCAGGGGCGTAGGCGGGAGACTCCGCTACGGCCGGTACGGCACGAAGCGGACGGTGAGGTACGCCTCGCCCGGGCCCGGGGCACGGTTCCAGGGGCGGGTGCGGAGGGTGTGCAGGCGGCCTCGGGTGAGGGCGAACCGCGGTAGGTGGACGCCGAGTTCGGTCGTGAGGGCCTCGAGGGTGCGGCGCTCGTGCCGCCGGTGCTCGTCGGGTCCGTCCGGCGGGAAGCGGAGGGACTCCGGGACCGGACCCCGGTGCTCGGTCATGGTGCCGCGGGCGGTGAAGCCGTACCGTTCCTCGCCGTTCTCGGCCACGGACAGGAAGAGGATGCCAGGGCGCTGGTCACGTGGCGGCTCGCTCCACACCGTGACCGTGCGGGTGCCCCGGGAGGCGGCCAGGCCAGGGGAGACGAAGCGCCGTTCGTCGAAGCTGCCGCCCGGCCGCGCCTCGAACGCGAAGCTCCAGCCGGGGCCCGCCCGGCCGACGGCGGTCAGTGCCGTGTCCGCCCAGGGAGGGACGCTCTCGGCGGCGCGGAAACGCATCCGGGCGTCCCGCGGTGTCGCCAGGGCGTTGAGGGTGGCGCATCCGTCATCGGTGGCGGTGACGAGGGACGGCAGCCGGGGCGGTGCCACGGCCTCCACGAGGAGGAAGCGGTACGAGGTCAGGAAGGTGCCGGGGCTTTCGTCGGCCAGCCAGGCCAGACCCGGGGGGTCCAGGTCGGCGGTGGGCGGCGGGGCGGCGCCCGGCTGTCCGGCACGGGGCGTGGCGAGGAGTTCCCGGCCGCGGTCGGGTGTGATCAGGGGGCCGAGGAGCGGGTCGGCGAGCAGGCCGACCGGGGCGAGGTGCTCGGGGCCGAGTGGGCGCCAGTCGGGCAGGGCCGCGCGCAGGGTGTGCCAGGCCGCGTCCGTGTCGCCCCAGCGGGCCAGTTCCCGGGCCTCCTCGACGGCTCGGCCGAAGGGGTCGTCGGCGGTGTATCGGTAGGTGCCTTCCCGTATGTGCCGCAGGGCGTCGGCCGCTGCCTCGCGTATTGCCTCGGAGGCACCCGGCAGGTCGTGGGCCGCCAGGTCGCCGTCCCGGCGCATGCGGGCGTGTTCGGCCGCCAATACGGGCACGATCTCCGGGGCGTACTCCGGGTCGGCCGTTAGGCCGCGGAAGGAGACCAGGTACGTCTCCCCGAGCAGCCGGCGGATCTGGTCGTGGAGCCCCGGCGCGCGTGGCCTGCCGAAGGCGACCGCGTCCGCGAGGGTCGTCGCCGCCTGCTCGTACCTGCCGCCCAGGGCGTCCAGCCGCGCGGCTGTCACGGACGCGTCCAGGGCCCGTGTCGTCGTGTTGTCGAACACCGGCCCGCCCCGCTCCGAGTGGCTCACCGCCAGGTGGTGGAACTGGCGGTACATCGCCTCCATGAAGGTACGGAACGAGCCGTACCGCGTCGGTACGTCTCCGTGCCACGGCGCCCACGTGTACACGGCCCACTCACCCGCCTCGTCCACGTCCCCAGGGTCCAGCAGGACGTAGACGGCATCCGACTCGACGTCCAGCTGCAGTGCCCGCCCCCACATCCCGGCGAGGAGCTCGTCCTCGGGGGTGGGGTCGTCGTCCAGTTCCCCGGGGAAGTCCTCGGACAGGCCCGCCGCGTCCTCGTGCGGGCGGACCTGGCCGGTACCGGCGAGCACCCAGATGAAACCGCCCGCGTTCCGCCAGCCGTCACTCACCGTGAGGAATGTCCGGTACGACGGCGGCAGCCGGTGACCGAGCCGCTCCTCCAGGGCCTGTATCCGGTCCTCCGGCGCGGGCGGGAACCCCAGCCAGCGCGTCCGCATCGGTTCGTCGTCCCGCGCCGGCCTGTCCCCGTCCTGCGCGTCCGCCCACTCCTGGCTCCACCGCACCAGGAGCGACCGCCAGTCGCCGCTCGTGTCCGTCATGCCGGTGATCCTGTCAGCCGCCACTGACAACGCCCGGGGGTGAAGACTGAGAAGCTGGAGGGCACGATCGGGTTCCCGCCGGGCGGGAGAACGGAGCAGGGAGTACAGGATGAGCGGGCAGCGGCAGGCGGCGTTCGTGAAGGTGTGCGGGCTCACCCAGGAGCAGCAGATCGACTGGGCCGTCGAGTTGGGGTACGACGCCGTCGGGATCGTGGTGACCCCGAAGAGCAAGCGGTACTGCCCGCCCGAGCGGGCGGTGGCGCTCGCGGACCATGCCCGGGGACGGATCCCCGTCTTCGCCGTGGCCCTGACCCACGCCGAGACGGCCGCCGTCGCCGACCACTTCGACGTCATCCAGATCTACGAGACGGCCGACATCCCGAACCTCGCCCTCGCCTCCGGCACCCCGCCCGAGAAGCCGGAGGCGCTCCAGTACTTCTTCTATGACGCCAGCGCCGGCAGCGGCGTGTTCGCGGACATCCCCGACTGGGTCGGGGATGTACCGGGGAGGGTGGTGATCGCCGGTGGCCTCGACGAGCACAACGTCGCCGGTGTCATCGAGGCGTTCGGGCCCTACGGCGTGGATGTCTCCAGCGGCGTCGAGACCGCGCCGGGGGTCAAGAGCCGCGAGAAGATGGCCGCCTTCGTCGCCGCCGCCCGGACCCCCGGGCGTGCCCCTGGGCGCGGCAGCCGCTAGCTTCCGGCCTCGCGCAGCTCCCTGACGATGCGGGCCGTCACCGGCACCGGTACGCCGTGCCGGTCCGCCGCCCGCAGCAACGCGCCCCCGATCGCGTCGAGTTCGAGCGGGCGGCCGGCCTCCGCGTCGCGTTGCATCGAGGACTTGGCGGCGGGCGGGAAGGCGTCGTACCGGGCCAGTGCCCGGGCCGGGTCGACGGGGGCGCCGCAGGCACGGCTGACCGCCGCCGTCTCCGCGACGAGGGACGCCAGTTCCTCGCGGTGCCGGGTGCGGGCCTCGCCGAGGGGGAGGGCGTAGCGGGTGGTGAGGAGGGCGAACGGGGCGAGGAACGCCATCTTCGCCCAGAGCGTGGTGGTTTCGTCGTCCAGGACGCGGGTGGTCGGGCCCGCGGCGGTGAGGGCTTCGGCGAGGGACTCCAGGCGGGGGTGGGGGACCTTGGCGCCGGCCAGGTCGATCTCCGTGAAGGGGCTGCTGTGTTCGACCTGGCCGGGGGCCGTGCGGGTCGACTCGACGCGGATCACGGACGGGGCCACGCGGTCGGGGGCGTAGCGGGCGCGCAGCAGTGCGGGGTGTTCCACGCCGTTCAGGAACGGTACGAGGAGGGCGTCGCCGAGGGCCGCGGGCGGGATCCGGGTGAGGGCCGCGTCCAGGGCGGTGGCCTTGACGGTGACGAGGCAGGCGTCGACCGGTTCGCGCAGGGCCGTGTCGGCCTCGACGGGGGCCGTGAAGTCGCCGAACTGGGGGCTGCGGACGTGGATGCCGGTGGTACGGAGCGTGTGTGCCGTCTCCTCGCCCGCGAGGCAGAGGACGCGGTGGCCGGAGCGGGAGAGCAGGGCGGCGAGGAGGCCGCCGACGCCGCCGGGGCCGAGGACGGCGACGGTGAGGGTGGGGGTGGGGTGAGGGGTGGGGGCGTTCGGCGTGGCCGGGCTGTTCGGGTCGGCCGGGCCGGCGGGGCTGTTCGGCATGGAGTGGTCCTCTCGTCGGTCGGCCCCGGGAACGGTGGCCGCCTCTGGAAGATCCTCGCAGGAAGGAGGGGGTCTGCGGGAGACTGGGGACATGTGCCGGAGTATCAAGACCCTGCGTCCGCCCCAGTTGGCCGAGGAGGCCACGGAGGACGAGATCCGTGCTGCCGCGTTGCAGTACGTGCGGAAGGTGTCCGGGTTCCGGGCGCCGGCCGCGCACAACCGGGAGGTGTTCGAGCGGGCGGTGGACGCGGTCGCCGAGGCCACCGCCGCGTTGTTGGGGGGACTGGAGGTGCGGGGGCAGACGGCCGTGGGTGGGAGCTGAGGGGGCGGGGACGCTCACCGGCGCTTGCGGGGTGGGCGCGGCGCGGTGCGGTTCGGCGCGGTTCGGATTCAGCCTGATCTTGCAAGGAACCCCGGGTCTTCAGACCCGGGAGGAATTGCACCCTGAGCCGGGCGGCGCGGAGCGCCGCCGCATCGCTCCTGGGTGTTCGGCCGCGGAGCGGCCGGGTGTCGCTCTGGGGGCTGGTGCCTACGCGAAGGGTTCACCTGGTCGGGTGAACAAGGTGGAACGTGCGATGGGTGATCGTATGTGTGTGTACGTTGAGTGATCGTGAAACTCGTCGTGCAGGTGAAACTCGTCCCGGATGCCGCGCAGGCGCCGTTGGTCGAGCGGACCCTGCGCGCGGCGAACGAGGCGGCCACCTGGGTGTCGGCGGTCTCGTTCGAGCATTTCGGCCTCAAGGGCTCGGTGCGGGAGCTGCGCGGGCTGTGTTACGGCGAGCTGAAGGCCCGCGGGTTCGGGGCGCAGGCCGCGCAGCACGTCATCAAGCGGGTCGCCGACGCGTATGCGACGCTGCGGGCGAACATCAGGGCCGGGAACCTCGGTCCCGAGGGATCCCGGCGCCGCCGCAAGGCGGAGTCCAAACCGGTCGTCTTCCGCTCGGACGCGGCGCACACCTACGACGACCGCTGCCTGTCGTGGAACTACGACGCGCGGACCGTGTCGATCTGGACCCTGGACGGCCGGATCAAGAACGTACGGTTCGCGTGTTCCCCCGGCGCGCTCAAGCAACTTGCCGAGTCTCGCAAGGGCGAGACAGACCTGACAGCACGGGACGGGAAACTGTTCCTGGTCGCCACCATCGACCTGGCCGAGCCGGAAGTGTTCGCGCCGAAGGGCTTCATCGGCGTGGACCGGGGCATCACCAACCTCGCCACCACCTCCGACGGCGACAACCACTCCGGCCACCGCCTCGGGCGGTACCGGCGCTGGCAGGCCCGCAAGAAGGCAGAGATCCAGGCCAAGCGCACACGATCCTCGAAACAGCTTCTCCATAAGCGTGCGCGCCGCGAGTCACGGCACGCCACCCACGTCAACCACAAGATCGCCAAGACTGTCGTTGCTGTCGCCCAACGCACCGGACGCGGTATCGCCCTGGAAGAACTGGGCGGTATCCGCGAGCGGGTCACGGTTCCGCGCGACCAGCGAGCACGCCAGTCCTCCTGGCCGTTCCACCAGCTCGGCGCGTTCCTCGCCTACAAGGCGAAGCGTGCCGGGGTGCCGTTCATCGAGGTGGACCCGGCCTACACCTCGCAGCGCTGCCCGCGCTGCGGCCACACCGAGCGCGCCAACCGGCGCACCCGGGACCATTTTCACTGTCGTCGGTGCGGCCTCGCTGGGCCGGCCGACCACGTCGCCGGGGCCAACATCGCCAAACGCGGGGCCACGGCGTGGGTATTCGTCAACATGCCCGACCCGGTCCCCGCCTGAGCGGGGACCGGTAGATGTGACCCGTGACCGCCCTGTCGTAGGGGGCAGTCGGGAGCATAAACAAAGCCGTACCGAACCGGGCCGACAAGCTCGGTCGTTCACGGCCGAGTAGTTGACGCAGGGCGTCTTCGCATCAGGTACCCCGCGCCCGCTCCCGCGCCGAACAGGGCTGCCACCGACACCGCCGTCGCCAGCCAGGTTCCGCCCAGCCACTGGGCGCCGAGCCAGCCGAGGGCGACGCTGTAGACCGCCCAGGTCAGGCCCGCGAGGGCGGACCAGGGGAGGAAGTCGCGGACGCTGCGGTGGGTGGCGCCGGCGCCGAGGGAGACGATCGAGCGGCCGGCCGGGGCGAAGCGGGCCAGCACCACCAGTGCGCCGCCGCCTCGGGACAGGGCGTCGCCGAGACGTTCCTGCGCGCGGCTCAGCCGCCGGGAGCGGGCGATCGCGCGGTCCAGGCGGGCGCCGCCGCGCCGGGCCAGCCGGTAGGCGACCAGGTCGCCGAGGACCGACGCGGTGGTCGCGCAGAGGGTCAGCGCCAGGAAGTCCGGCAGGACGTGCGGCGGGACCTGTCCGGCCGACGCTCCGGAACCGGCCGCCGCTGCCGTGGCCGCGGTGATGACCAGCACGCCGCTCGGCAGGACCGGCAGGAACACATCAAGGAGTACGGAGAGGGCCACCATGGCGTATATCCATGGCCCGGCCTCCAGCGACCCCATGCTTTCCCACACGACGGTTCCCCCGCGATTGTCCTGATGCGCCCCCCGACGACAGCCATACAGCGTACGCGGGGGGTGTGACAGGAGTGTCACGGGGGCTTCGTATGTTCGGCAAAGGGTTATCGGCGGTGGGTCAGGCATGTGTCATGCGGTGTCATGGGGTGTCATGCGGTGTCGCGCGGTGTCATGTGTCGTCCTGTGCTGTCATACGGTGACCGGTGTGTGCCGTTCGGCCGCCGTCGGGCGTTCCGGGGCCGCCCCCGGCCGTGATCGCGGCTCCGCCGCGGCCGTCCGCAGTACCGCCCGGGCGATCGCGTCGGCGTCGGACAGGGTCACCGAGTCCACGCCCGGCCGGGCCCCCGCCGCGGTCACCCAGTGCACCCCCTCCGTGGGCACCCCGAAGGCGAACCGCCGTGCGTGCGGGCGGCCGTGACGGCCGACGACGCGGTACGGGCGGGGTGTCACGTCGATGCCGCCGGTCTCGTGGCCGTCCGCCACGTGCGGGCGGCACGCGCCCACGCGGAGCAGCCCGGCCAGCAGCGCGTCGGCGGTGCGGCGCAGGTCCGGCTCGGGGAGGCGGGCCTCGACGAGGGTGGTCACCCGGACCGCCGAGCCGGGTACGGCGGGGGAGCGGGCCACCCAGGCGCCGTCCCCGGGGCCCACCTCCAGCCCTGGGCCCAGCACGTCCACCACGCCTGCCGCCAGCAGCGCGGCGAGCTCCTCGACACGGCGGCGGGGCGGGCCGATGGAGAGGAAGGCGTTGAGCGGGGTGTACCAGCCGTCCAGGTGGGCCCGCCGGGAGGCACCGGCCAGGCCGCCGTGGTCGACGATCAGCCGTATCTCGTTGCGCAGGTCGCGCAGCACGTCCAGGGCGGCCTTGAGCGGGCCCCGCACATTGCCGAGGGCGGCCTGTGCCGCGTCCTCGCGCAGGTACCCCAGGAGCCAGGTCCGCCACTGCTCGGGACCGGTGAACTCCCGGTCCCCGTACGGGTGCTGGAGGCGCTCCCAGGACCAGCGGTCCGGCTCCGGCACGCCGTGCGCGTCGAGTACGGCCGTCTCCGCGTGCTCGCCGTCGGCCGCGAGGAAGCGCCCGGGGAACTCCGGGTCGCCGGTCAGGGCCGCGTAGTAGACCGTCTCCACCTCCTTCGCGACCAGCGGCCAGATCTCCGTGAGGAAGTCGGGCGCCGCGCCGGAGTCCGCGCGTTTGCGGAAGCCCGCGATCACCTCGGGGGTGAGCAGGAGCGGGGTGTGGCGGCCGTACGGGCCCTTGGCGTTGTCGCCGCGTGCCTGGTACGGGACGCCGCGCCGGGAGCCCGCGTACAGGCGGGGCTCGCGGCCGGAGGGGGTGTAGCGGAGGGTGCCGTCGGGGGTGCGGGTGAAACGGCCGCCCCGGCCGGTGGTCAGCAGGGCCAGGTGGTCGAAGAAGTTGAGGCCCAGGCCGCGCAGCAGTACCGGCTCGCCGGGCGCGAGCGGGGCGAGGTCGACGTCGGCGGGGTTGGCGGGCGGGATGTGCCGCAGGCCGTGCCGGGCGGCGTGGGCGGAGAGCCGGCGTTGCCCGGCGGACGCCGTCGCCGGGAGGTGGCCCTGGGTCAGCACCACCGCCGCCAGGCCGGGCAGCGTGCGGCCGTCGTCGAGGGTGAGGGTCTGGCGGCCGTCGGGGGCGTCGTCGAGCCGTACGGCGCGGGCGCGGTGCGTCTCGACGCGGACCGCCGCCGGTGCCCGGGAGACCGTCCGCGCGAACACCCACTCCAGGTAGCGGCCGTAGTGGGCGCGGGTCGGGTAGTCGTCGGGGCCCAGCGCACCGGCCGTCCACGCGTGCAGGCTGGGGCCGGGCAGGACGGGACCCGCGCAGTCCACGCTGTCGTCGGTGAACAGGGTGACCTGGCTCGCCACGGTGTTCATCAGCAGCTGCGCCGACTGCGTCGTACGCCAGACCCGGCCGGGGCCCGGTGGCGCCGGGTCGATCACATGGACCGTGAGTCGCCGTCCCGGGGGCAGCAGTTCGGGGGCGGAGGCGCAGAGGCGTTCCAGGACGCTGGTGCCGCGGGGGCCGGCGCCGACCAGGGCGACGGAGACCGGCCGGGGCTCCTGGACCGGTTCCTGGGCGGGCTCGTGGGGGGAGGAGGACAAAGACGTGACTCCCGGGCGGGTGGGGGCGCAGGGCAGGAACACCGCCCGCACGGGATCGGGAAGCGGACGGTCCGCCTCATCATGCCGTCGCGGTTAACAGTTGCCAACGCGGCCCCCACGCGCCCCAGTTGTCCCTCAATTCCCCCTCATGGGGTGGTGAGGACGGACTCCTCCACGGTCTCCAGGGTCCCGTTCCGCCGGGCCCGTTCCAGCCGCAGCCGGGCCGAACGGCCGTGCAGCGTCAGCGTCATGAGCTGGTTGCCGAACCACGGTCCGCCCTTCCTCCGCCAGGTCACCGGCGGCCGTGTACAGCGCCCGTGCCGGGCGAACCGCCGTCCGAGGAACCGGGCGAAGGCGCTCCAGCCGAACCGGAAGCCGGCCCGGATCGTCGACGGCACGGAGTTGTGGACGGGGGAGCAGGTGAGTTGCAGCACACGGGAGTCGGGTGCGGACCCGGCGGGCCACGCGGGCTCGGCGACGTACGCGTGATGGACGTCTCCGGAGAGCACGCAGATGGAGGCGGGCGCCCCGGGCCCGGAGCCGGTCCGGGCGAGCAGGGCGGCCAGCTCGGCGAAGGACGCCGGGAAGGCCGCCCAGTGCTCCAGGTCGGCCGCGCGGCGCAGCCGTTCCCCGAACCTCGCCCAGCGGGGCCCGCGTTCGCCCCGGCACAGTGCCGCGTCCCAGGTCTCGACGTCGTGTATGAGGTGCGGCAGCAACCAGGGCAGCGAGGTGCCGACCAGGAGGTGGTCGTACGACTCCCGTCCGTCCAGAGCCTGTTCGCGCAGCCACTGGGCCTCGCCGGGGTCGAGCATGGCCCGGCTCTGCTCGTCCAGCACCCGCGCCGCCCGGGTGTCCACCATCAGCAGCCGCACCCGCCCGAGGTCACGCCGGTAACTCCACCGCACCGAGGCCGGATCGGCGTCGGCCTCGGCGGCGAAGGCGCGCAACTCCTCCGTGCCGTCCGGTGAGTCGCACACGGCGGCGTACAGGGGGTCGGCGGCCAGCTCGGCCAGGGAGAGGTTGCCCAGGTGCTGGTGGACCCAGTACGACATCAGCCCGCTCAGCAGCCGCTCCTGCCACCAGGGGGTGGCGCGCAGGTCGGCCAGCCAGGCCGCGGAGGTGTTCCAGTCGTCGATGACGTCGTGGTCGTCGAAGATCATGCAACTGGGCACGGTGGAGAGCAGCCAGCGCACCTCCGGGTCCAGCCAGGACTCGTAGTAGAGGCGGGTGTACTCCTCGTAGTCCGCGACCTCGGCGCCGGGCGGGTCGGCGAGTCCGCGGCGGGCGGCCAGCCAGCGCCGGGTGGCCGCGGAGGTCTCGTCGGCGTACACCTGGTCGCCCAACAGCAGCAGCACGTCCGGCCGTCGGCCGCCGGCGGCGATGCGCGCGGCGAGGCTGTCCAGGGCGTCCGGGCCGACCGGGTCGTGGCCGTCGGCGGGCGGCGCCGCCCAGCGGCAGGAGCCGAAGACGACGTCCAGGCTGTCGCCCTCGGTCCGGGTACGGATCACCGAGGGAGGGAAACGGGAGTCGGGCAGCGGCCACACGTGCGTGCCGTCCAGGAGGACGTCGTACGTCGGTGACGTCCCCGGTGTCAGACCGGTGACCGGGACCAGGGCGTAGTGGTGGCCGGCCACCTGGAAGGTGCGCGCGGTGCCGCCCGCGCCGTCCGGGCAGCGGACCTCGGCGGTACACGGACGGCTCGCCTCGACCCAGACGGTCGCCGACGAGCCGTCGGTGTACCTCAGCAGCGGTCCCAGGCGCAGTCCGGCCACGATCGCCCCGCTCTCTTCCTCGGTCGGTTCGCCTCCGTCGCCCCGTACGGTACGGAACGACGGAGGCCGGCGGGGAGGTTCCGACGCCGGAAAGAGAGCCGGAGAGAGCCGGAGAGAGAGCCGGAAGGAGAGCCGTGGTGAGGGCGGTGCGTGGCCGGAACGCGGGGGAAGCGGGACCGCGCGACGGTCGGCCGGTTCAGCAGGCGGACAGGTAGCTGGTGAGCGCGCTCTTCTCGGCGGAGTCCACGGAGAGGCCGTAGTAGTACTTCACCTGGACCCAGGCGCGGACGTAGGTGCAGCGGTAGGAGGTGAGGGACGGCATCCACGTGGCCGGGTCCTGGTCGCCCTTGGACTGGTTCACGTTGTCCGTGACGGCGAGGAGCTGCGGGCGGGTGACGTCGTTGGCGAAGGCCTCGCGCTGGGCGGTGGTCCAGTTGCGGGCACCGGAGTCCCAGGCCTCGGCCAGCGGCACGAGGTGGTCGATGTCGACGTCGGAGGCGGCGGTCCAGGTGGCGCCGTCGTAGGGGGAGTACCAGCTGCCGCTGGTGGCGGTGCAGGCGGAGTTGGTGACGACGTTCGTACCGTCGCGCTTGAGGATCCACTCACGGGTGTTGCAGGTGCCGCTGATGGTGTCCCAGGTCGGGAACAGGTCGCGCTCGTAGCCGGTCCTGACCTCGGTCGCCACGGTGAGGGAGGCGAGGTAGGTGCGGGCGGTGGAGGCGCTGACCGGGGTGGGCAGGGCGGCGGAGGCGCTCGGGGAGTTGAACAGTGCGGCGGAGGCTATGAGTCCGGTGAAGGCCGCGAGTATGCTGAGCCGTCGACGCGCGTAGAACTTCGGCATGCGAACTCCCTTGTGGGGTGGGGGTGTTGGAGCGCGAGCGAGGGAATGCTCGCGCTGCCGTGTTGCCGATGGGTGAGCATTCGGTAAGAAGTTAGTGACGTGTTCATGACACGACAAGGTGTGCGACGTGACTCACAGGTGGGGGCGGCGGCCTTGGGATCGGTGGCGTGCTCACGTAGTCTTGGCGGCGTTGAAGGGGAGTAGCTCTTCGCCGGACCGTCGACATACTGCTCAGCTCGTCTGAGCCGGCGCCCGGAGGCGGACCTCGGCCATCTCGGTCAGGGACGCCAGCGAGACCTTCGGCAAGCAGTGCACGCCTGTGTCGTACGGCACGGGTGACCTTGTGCGCTGCCGTGCCGAGGTGATCGTCTGCGAAGTGCGGTGCTCTCGGTGGGGTGGCCCCGACCGATTGAGGACCCTTGATCAGCATCACCGTGACGGCGCTCGTCTTCGGCGTCATCTTCCTCGCCGAGCTGCCCGACAAGACCGCGCTCGCCGGCCTCGTCCTGGGCACGCGCTACCGGGCGTCGTACGTCTTCGCCGGTGTCGCCGCGGCCTTCCTGCTGCATGTCGTGCTCGCCGTCGCGGCCGGCAGTGTCCTGACCCTGCTCCCGCAGCAGATCGTGCACGCGCTGACCGGTGTGCTCTTCCTCGGCGGCGCGGCCGTGCTGCTGCTGAAGAAGGACGAGGAGGAAGAGGAGATCCGCAAGCCGGCCGACCAGTCCTTCTGGAAGGTCGCCGGCACCGGGTTCATGCTCATCCTGGTCGCCGAGTTCGGGGACCTCACGCAGATCATGACCGCGAACCTCGCGGCCCGCTACGACGACCCGATCTCCGTCGGCCTCGGCGCGGTGCTCGGCCTGTGGGCGGTGGCCGGACTCGGCATCGTCGGCGGCAAGGCGCTGATGAAGAAGGTGCCGCTGCGGCTGATCACGCAGATCGCGGCGGTGCTGATGCTGGCGCTGGGCGTGTGGAGCCTGTGGGAGGCGGTCGCGGGCTGAGCCGGCCGCGGCTGGGACGTGCCCCGGCCGTGTCCCGGTCGAGCTCTGGCCGGGCGGGGCTCCCTGTGGCTGTGCCCCGGCCTGCCGCGTGCGCCTGGGCTGTCGGCGCGCTGCGGCCCCGTGCCGGCGTTTCCGGCATGGTTCCCGCACGCTGCGATCCGTTCCGGCGTTTCCGGCGTGCTGCGACCCGTTCCGGCGTGCTGTGGCCCGGTCCGGTGTGATCGGCCGAGCTGAAGACTCGGTGAACGGTCGGCGAAGGCGGTGGCGGGATCGGCGTTCTGTTTTGTACCGTGGGGAAACAAAGTGGCTCCCGCCCGTTTTCCCTGACCGGCGGGCGGGGCCGCCTTGTTCTTCCCGGCCTGCTTTCGGCCTGTGCACTAGGAGCTGCCCGATGACGGCCACCGTCCTCACCGCCCGCGCCCTCCTGCTCGACATGGACGGCACCCTCGTCAACTCCGACGCCGTCGTGGAACGCATCTGGCGGCGCTGGTCCGAGCGGCACGGGCTGGACGGCGACGAGGTCATGAAGGTCGTCCACGGGCGCCAGGGGCATGCGTCCATGGCGGTGCTGCTGCCGGACCGGCCGGTGAAGCAGAACCTCGCGGACAACGCACGGATGCTGGCGGAGGAGACCGCCGACATGGACGGCGTGGTGGAGATCCCGGGCGCCGCGGCCTTCCTCGCGTCCCTGGCGGGGCTGCCGCACGCGCTCGTGACCTCGGCGGACGTGGCACTGTCGACGGCACGGATGGCCGCGGCCGGGCTGCCGATGCCGGCGGTGCGGGTGACCGCGGAGTCGGTGGGTGCCAGCAAGCCGGACCCCGAGGGCTTTCTGAAGGGGGCGGCGGAGCTGGGGGTCGCTCCGGCGGACTGTGTGGTGTTCGAGGACTCGGGCGCGGGGATCGCGGCGGGGCGGGCGGCCGGGATGCGGGTCGTGGGCGTCGGGGCGCGGGCCGGGGTGCACGGGCCGGACGTGGTGGTGCGGGACCTTACCGGGGTGAGGGTGGAAGCGGTGGCGGACGGCTCGCTCCGGGTGCACGTCGGCGTGGCCTGAGGCCGGGGGGTGGGGACGCTTACCGGCGCTTGCCGGGTGCCTCCCCCAGCCTTCGGCCGGGGGGACCCCCAGCGCCCACCCGTGCCGCCCTGCGGCACGCCTGCCCGCAGCTAGGGAACTACAGGCGCCCCGTAAGGGGCGCGGGGAACTGCGCGCTCAGCCCCCACCGGCCGGCGGCCGACCGACGGCGGTCACCCCCCTCCCGGCCCCCACCCACCTGCACCGTTCGAACGATCCGTACCCCCCGTGCGTACCGTCGGTAGACAGACGGTGGCTGTCCGGAACGGGCGCAGGAACCATGCCCTCCGCTATACCGTCTGTAGTCGGTGATCCACACACAGGCGGAGGGCATCGGTTCATGATCGGCCAGCGGAGACCTCGCCGACGCACACGCTTGCTCGCGGTCCTCCTCATCCTCGCCGGCATCCAGCTCGGCTGGCTCGCCGCCCCCGCCTTCGCCTGCGCCTGCGGCGCCCTCGTCCCCGACGCCGCCCAGCAGGTCACCGTCGGCCGCGAGGAATCCGTACTGCGCTGGGACGGCACCCGCGAACAGATCGTGATGCGTCTGACGGTGGACGGCGACGCCGACGCCGTCGGCTGGATCATGCCCGTCCCGCACCGCGCCACCGTCGCCCTCGCCGACCCGGCCCTCTTCGACCAGCTGCACACCCTCACCGCCCCGGTGCACCGGACCCGCTCCCACTTCTGGCCCGAGGACGGCGACTGGCCCCTCACCACCGGCGACGACACCTCCACCGGCCCGCCCGGCGCCGGTGCCACCGCCCCCGGCGTCGGCGTCGTCGACCGCCAGCGGCTCGGCCCGTTCGACGTGGCCCAGCTGACCGCCACCGACTCCGGCGCCCTCGGCGGCTGGCTGCGCAGCAACGGCTTCCCCTTCCCGGCCCGCCTGAACACCGCGCTCCGGTCCTACGTCGCGGACCACTGGGAGTACGTCGCGGTCAGACTCGCCCCCGAGACCGCGGACACCGCACTGCGCGGCGCCCTCGACCCGCTCCACCTCGCCTTCGCCAGCGAACGCCCCGTCTACCCGATGCGGCTGTCCCGGCTCGCGGCCACCCCGCAGTCGCTGGGCCTGTACGTCCTCGCCGCGCACCGCATGGAGCCGCGCTCGGCGATCGGCGGCGATCCCCCGCGGGTCGTCTACGCCGGCCGTCTGAGCCGCCCCACCGGCGAGCTGGCCGAGCTGGCCGCCGGCGCCCCGTACCTGACGGCGATCGGCCAGGAGTTCCCGTACCCGTCCCGGATCTCCGCCGACCACGTGCTGCGGCAGGCGTCCTCGGACACCCCGTTCCAGCAGGTGATCTACGAGGACCGGCTGCGCGAGGTGGCCGGGATGCCGGCGTGGCTGCTGACGGTCGGCGGCACGCTGCTGCTGGTCGTCGCGGTCACGTCCCTGGCGGTCGTACGGCGCTCCCGCCGCCCGTCCCCGCCGCCCCCGCCGGTCGAGCCGCCGCCCCCGCCGTCGTACCCGCCGACGCCCCCTGCGCCGATCGGCTGAGTTCCGTCCGGCACCGGGGCGGTGGATCACCGGCGCGCCCACTGCCTCAGTAGTGCTATCCAGGTAGCTGTCACCGGACAGCCATCTGCATAGGCGAAAGGCAGCGGACGCATGAGCGGCACTCAGCTCTGGGACGACGTCGACTTCTACTTCACCAGCCACCTGTCACCGGACGACGAGGCGCTCCAGGCGGCCCTGCGGGAAAGCGAGGCGAACGAGCTCCCGCACGTCAACGTCACCGCCAACCAGGGCAAACTGCTCCAGCTCCTCGCACAGATCCAGGATGCCCGGAACATCCTGGAGATCGGCACCCTCGGCGGCTACAGCACCATCTGGCTGGCCCGCGCCCTGCCCGCCGACGGCAGGCTGATCTCGCTGGAGTACAGCGCCCGGCACGCCGAGATCGCCGTTCGCAACATCGCCCGGGCGGGCCTGGAGAAGATCGTCGAGGTGCGGGTCGGCCCCGCCCTGGAGTCGCTGCCCAATCTCGCCGACGAGAACCCGGCCCCCTTCGACCTGGTCTTCATCGACGCCGACAAGGCCAACAACCCGCACTACGTGGAGTGGGCGCTGCGGCTCACCCGCACCGGCAGCCTGATCGTCATCGACAACGTGGTGCGCGGCGGCCGGGTCGTCGACGCGGAGAGCGCCGAACCGGACGTGGTCGGCACCCGCGCCGCGATCGAGCTGATCGCCGCCCACCCGAGGCTGACCGGCACGGCGATCCAGACGGTCGGCAGCAAGGGCTACGACGGCTTCGCACTGGCGCGGGTCCTCGACTGACCCGGCCGGGTCACCGCGAGGGCGTGGCTCAACCCTCGTGGTAGAAGCCCACGTTGACGCTGCGCGGGGCGGTGCGGTCCCGGACGACGATCTCGCCGGAGCCGCCCCGGGGCAGCGCGACGGTCCCGCCGTACGTGATGGCCTGGGCGTACTCCCCGACCTTCAGCAGCACCTCGGAGGACGGTTCGGGCTGGGAGCCGCGCAGCCAGGTGACCTGCCAGCCGCCCTCGGGCCCGCACAGGAACTCCAGGTGCACCCGGGAGACGAACAGCCAGTCGTCGGGCGTGGCGAGCCGGCAGACGGAGGCGTCGCGGCCCACCCGCAGCACGGCGCCCGGGTCGCTCGGCGCGTCGGCCATGAGCATTCCGGCCGTCTCGCCCGCTTCTCCGGACACGGAGGCCATGGTGAGTTCGAGCACGTGCGTTCCCCCTGCGCGGTTTCCTGAATCCTTACTGGATCTCCGGCGCATGATAAAACGCCCGGCCGGGCCGCGTCCGGCACAATGGAGTCATGACCGAGCGAAAGCCACCCGGGGTACCGTTCGAGTCCTGGGTCGACAAGCAGATCGGGGACGCGCAGCGGCGCGGCGAGTTCGACCAACTTCCGGGCCTGGGCGAACCGTTGCCCGCCGGCCTGGACTCGTCGTACGACGAAATGTGGTGGATCAAAAGGAAGATGGCCCGTGAGGGCCTGGCGATGCTGCCGCCGACGCTCGCCCTGCGCAAGGAGGCCGAGGACGCGCTGGCGGCCGCCTACACGGCACCTTCGGAGCGGATCGTCCGCAGGATCATCGAGGACGTCAACGTCAGGATCCGCGACATGATGTTCAAGCCGCCGCCCGGCCCACCGCTGGGCAAGAAGCCGTACGACGTCGAGGAGGTCGTACGCGAGTGGCGGGAGCGCCGGGCGGCGGCCGAGGCGGCCACGGCGGAACCGGAACCGGACGCCCACGGCTGAGCTGCCCCCCGGCCACGCATATCCGGTTGCACGGGCGGGTCAAGTCCCCCTGGGATTACGGTCCATGACCTCGACCTCCTGGACGATCACCCCGGAACCGCCGGACTCCGCCGCCGCCCGCGCCCTGTGGCGGGCCTACTACACGGAGGTCAGCGACCGCTGGTACCTGCTCCACGAGGGCCGTCGCACCGACCCGGCCGAGCTGGAGCGGGAGATCGCCGCCCGCCCGGGCGCCGAACTGGCCCCGCCCACCGGACGGTTGCTTGTCGCGCGGTACGACGGTGAGCCGGCCGGCAGCGCGGGGGTACGGCTCCTGGACCCGGCCACCGCCGAACTCACCCGGGTCTTCGTGCACGAGGGGCTGCGCGGCCGGGGCGGCGCAGCGCTCCTCGTCACGGCGGCCGAGGACGCGGCCCGTGCCCTGGGAGCCGCGCGGATCCTGCTGGACACCCGCACCGACCTCGTGGAGGCCCGCGCCCTCTACGCGCGGCTCGGCTACACGGAGACCGGGCCGCACAACGACGACGTCTACGCCGGGCACTGGTTCCGCAAGGAACTCGTCAGCTGATCCGCCGTGCCGCCGGGTGCTGCGGCTGCTCGCGTTCGGTGCCGCACAGCTCGTCGGTCAGCTCCCGGACCAGGCGGTCCAGGTCGGTCGGCCGGTCCGGGGTCCACCAGTCGCCGAGGAGTTCGGCCAGGGACTCCTCGCGGGCCCTGGCGAGCCGTTCGGCGACTTCCCGGCCCTGGCCGGTGAGGGTCAGGTCGAGGCCCAGGCGGTCGGCGAGATGCCGCTCCTCCAGCTGGCGGGCCCCCGCCAGGACGATGGTCATCGGGACCGGGCCGCGCTCGGCGAGCCTGCCCGGCTCCACCGAGCCGTAGCGGCGGATCCGCAGCAGCAGCCAGCCGGACGCCGGCAGCAGGTCCTGGTACCCGGCCCGTTCGTTTGTCTTCCGGTAGACCTCCCGGCGCCCCTCCCGGGTGCCGAGCAGGGACAGCGCCCGGGAGCACTCGTCGTAGGACGACCGCTGGACCGGGTTGGGCGGGATGGTCTCGGACGCGTCCGGCGCGGTGACCGAGCCGCGCAGCCGGTCCTCCTTGAGGAACCAGGCGAGGACGAAGCCGAGGAGGGCGACCGGGGCGGCGTACAGGAACACGTCGGTGATCGAGGACGCGTACGCGTGCAGGGCCGCCGGGCGCAGCGCGGGCGGCAGGGCGGCGATGCCCCGCGGGTCGGCCTTGAGGGTGTCCGGGGTGGCGCCGGGCGGGAGCCGGACGCCCCGGAAGGCGTCGGTGAGCTTGTCGGCGAGCCGGCTCGCGAAGACGGAACCGAAGACGGCGACGCCGAAGGAGGCCCCGATCGAGCGGAAGAAGGTCGCGCCGGAGGTGGCGACGCCGAGGTCCTCGTACGACACGGAGTTCTGCACGATCAGCACCAGTACCTGCATGACCAGCCCGAGGCCCAGGCCGAAGACGAAGAAGCAGCCGCTCATCGCGGCGGTCGAGCTGTGCTCGTCGAGCCGGTGCAGGAGCAGCAGCCCGAGGGTGGTCACACCGGTGCCGGCGACCGGGAACACCTTCCAGCGCCCGGTACGGCTGACGATCTGCCCGGAGATCGTCGACGACAGCAGCAGGCCGATCACCATCGGCAGCATGTGCACGCCCGACAGGGTCGGCGAGATGCCCTGCACGACCTGGAGGAAGGTCGGCAGATAGGTCATCGCGCCGAACATCGCGAACCCGACGATGAAGCTGATCACGGCGGCGAGGGTGAAGGTGCGGATGCCGAAGAGCTTGAGCGGGAGCACGGGTTCGGCGGCCCTCCGCTCGACGGCCACGAAGGCGACGGCGAGGACGACCCCGAGGACCGCGAGCCCGATGATCTGCGGCGAGCCCCACGCCCAGGTCGTCCCGCCCAGCGAGGCCACCAGCACCAGGCAGGTGGCGACGGCGGCGATCAGGAAGGTGCCGAGGTAGTCGATGACGTGGTGGGCGCTCCGGCGCGGGATGTGCAGTGCGGCGGCGATCACGGCGAGCGCGACGACGCCGACGGGCAGGTTGACGTAGAACACCCAGCGCCAGCTCAGCTGCTCGGTGAGCAGTCCGCCGAGCAGCGGCCCGAGCACGCTGGTCGTGCCGAACACGGCGCCGAACAGCCCCTGGTAGCGCCCGCGGTCGCGGGGCGGCACGATGTCCCCGACGATCGCCATCGACAGCACCATGAGCCCGCCGCCGCCCAGCCCCTGCAGGGCGCGGAAGCCGATCAGCTCGCCCATGTCCTGGGCCATCCCGCACAGCGCCGACCCGACGAGGAAGATCACGATCGCGAGCTGGAAGAGCCGCTTGCGCCCGTACTGGTCGCCGAGCTTGCCCCACAGCGGGGTGGCGGCGGTGGAGGCCAGCAGGTAGGCGGTGACCACCCAGGAAAGGTGTTCGAGCCCGCCGAGGTCGCTGACGATGGTCGGCAGGGCCGTCGACACGATCGTCTGGTCCAGCGCGGCCAGCAGCAGCCCGAGCAGCAGCGCGCCGATCGGGACCAGCACATTGCCGGGTACGCGTTCCGCGTCCTTCGCCGGGGTGTGCGTCGTTTCCAGGGCCATGGAGACCTCCCGGGGCTTTCGGCCATCTTCCATCGTGGACGGTGTCACCCGGTATGGCCCGTCGAGTCCGCTTCAGGACCTGTGACACGGGAGGGAGACGGGAGGTTTCGGCGAACGTACGTGTGGACGCTCTGCATAATCTGTGGAGTTCGTGAGGGGAGGGAGGAACGCCGTGACGGATACCACCGGGGGCCATCAGTGCCCGGAGTGCGGGACGCCCAAGGGGCCGGACGGCTCCCCCTCCTGCGACTGCAACCAGCGCGCCTCCGACGCCCTGCGCGACGCGCGCACGGCCGAACAGGCGGCCGCGGAGGACTTCGACCCGCTGCGGATACGGCCGTACGTCGCCATCGCGGGCGACACGGACCCGGACGCCGGTGCCTACGCCGACGGCGACGGCGGGGAGACCGCGCCGCTGCCGGTGGCGGCGGGGCCGCCGGTTGTGCCGGTCGCGGCCGAGGCGACCGTGCCGTTGCGGGCGGTGCCCGCCGACGCCCTCGACGCGGTGCCACAAGCGCCGGAAGCTCCTCGCCGGCGTCCCCGGTGGGCCCTGCTCCTGGCGGTCGCCGGGGCGGTGGCCGGGATCCTGGCCGTGGCGGGGTTCGCGAGCGGGATGTTCGCCCGCGCGACGCCGACGCGGGACCGGGCGGCACCGGCGGACGTACGGCAGAGCGTCCCGGACGTGACCCCGAGCACGGCGTCACCCTCGGCCGCGGCGCCGGTGACGTCGCGGGGATCCGCGCCCTCCTCCTCGGCGCCGTCCGGGTCCGCGAGCCCCAGCGCGTCGCACTCCCCGTCCCCCGCGCCGTCGAGTGCCGCCCCGTCCCGGACCGCCTCCCGCTCGGCCACACCGACCGAGTCCGCGTCGACGACGGGTGCGGCGGCCTCCGCGCAGCCCACCTCGCCCCCGGTCCTCCGCCCCGGCGACACCGGGGCGGAGGTGACGGAACTCCAGCAGCGGCTGGCCCAGCTGAACCTCTACACGGGGAAGGCCGACGGCCACTACGACAGCACGACCGAGGACGCGGTGCGGACGTACCAGCTGGCGCGGGGGATCCTGACCGACGAGCCGGGGGTGTACGGAACGGCCACCCGTACGGCACTGGAGTCGGAGACGACGGAACCGTAGGGGATGCGCCCACAGAAGCGCCCCGAAGGGGCGCTGGGGGTACCCCCGGCCGAAGGCTGGGGGAGGAACTGCGCGACCAGCCCCCACACACCCGCAGCCGTCCACGACCGCAACCGCTTCTATCGGGGCGCTTCCACCGACGGTGCTGAACCGGGCAGGGGCTGTCCTGCCGTCTCCGCCATGCGCCAGGCCGCGAAGCCGCCGATCACTGCCGCGGCCATCATGTAGTACGCGGGCATCATCAGGTTCCCCGTCGCTCCGATCAGGGCCGTCACCGCCAGCGGCGTCGTGCCGCCGAACAGGGAGACCGAGATGTTGAAGCCGATCGACAGGGAGCCGTAGCGGACCCGGGTCGGGAAGAGGGCCGGGAGGGCGGCCGGCATCGCCGCCGTGAAGCAGACCAGGAGGAGGCCCAGGGCGCCCATGCCGAGGCCGACCGCGAGCAGGCTGCCCTGGCGGATCAGGAGGACGGCGGGGACGGAGAGGGCCAGGAAGCCCGCGCAGCCCGCCGCGATCACCGGGCGGCGGCCGACGCGGTCGGTCAGGGCTCCGGCGAACGGCTGGACGACCATCATCAGCGCCATCACGCCGAGGACGACCAGCAGGCCGTGCGTCTCGTCGTACTTCAGCTCACTGGTGAGATAGCTGGGCATGTACGACAGCAGCATGTAGTCCGTGACGTTGAAGACCAGGACCAGGGCCATGCACAGGAGCAGGGCCCGCCACTGGCCGGTGATCATCTCGCGCAGGGGGACCTTCGGGCGGGACCGCTCGGACTTCTCCACCTCGGCCGCGAACGCCGGGGTCTCCTCCAGGCGCATCCGCAGGTAGAGGCCGATGATGCCCATCGGGCCCGCGATCAGGAACGGGATCCGCCAGCCCCAGGACGTCAGGTCGTCGGAGGAGAGCAGCGCGGTCATCAGGGTCACCAGGCCGGCGCCGCCGATGTAGCCGGCCAGCGTGCCGAACTCCAGCCAGCTGCCGAAGAAGCCGCGCTTCTTGTCCGGCGCGTACTCGGCGATGAACGTGGACGCGCCCGCGTACTCGCCGCCGGTGGAGAAGCCCTGCACCAGCCGGGCGGCCAGGAGGAGCAGCGGGGCGCCGACGCCGATCGTCGCGTAGGACGGGATCAGGCCGATCGCGAAGGTGCCCGCCGCCATCATGATCATGGTCACGGCGAGGACCTTCTGGCGGCCCACGCGGTCGCCGAGCGGTCCGAAGACCATGCCGCCGAGCGGGCGGACCAGGAAGGCCGCGGCGAAGGCGCCGAACGTGGACAGCAGCTGGGCGGTCGGGCTGCCGGACGGGAAGAAGACCTTGCCCAGGGTCACCGCGATGTAGCTGTAGACGCCGAAGTCGAACCACTCCATGGCGTTGCCGAGCGCGGCCGCCTTCACGGCGCGCCTCACCAGCGCGGGGTCGGTGACGGTGGGGGCCGGACCGGGGGCGGTGGCTGTGCGGGGGGACGGGATGACGGCTGTGGCGGTCGCCAAAACGGGGCTCGCCTACCTTTCGTGGGGGACAGGGGGGTGCGGCCCGTACGGCGGCGGACGAGCCGGAAAGTGACGATAGGAGTACTTGGGGGCGTTACGTCACGTACGCGTTTACCTGCACAGTGCAGCCAAACGCGCTGTGCGCAGGGACGTCTGCCCGCTCCCGCGGCCGTATGCGGGCCGCGCACTGTGATCCTTGTCGCGCTCCGTGGAGGCGACCCCACCCCTCGCGCACTGTCGTCTTCCGGACAAAAGACGGGCGGACGTCAGGTGACGAGGGGGTTGCCTGCGTCTCTGTCCAGAGGCGGTGGGAGCCTCTTAGGGTTCTCAGAACGATGCGCGGGACGGGGCGGGAGGCCGGCGGGGCGTGGCGAACGTGGAGCACGGAGGACGGCAGGGGGAGGCTTTCGGCGGGGCGGAGGCCGGAGCGCGGTTCAGAATGGCCCGGCTCGGCCTGTGGGCGGTGGCCGCGATCCTCGCCGTACGGCAGGTGGCCGCCGTCCTCAGCACCCCGAGCGGGGAACGGCTGACGGACCTGGAGACCTGGGTCGGCCCGGACGGCGTGCTGCACGTCAAGGGCTCCCTGTACGACTCGACGCAGTTCACCGGCACCCCCTTCGGCGGGCTCGTGCTCAAGCCGCTCACCAGAGCCGCCGAGCAGGCCCTCGGCTGGGGCTGGACCTTCGGCACGCTGCTGCTGGTGGTCGCCCTCGGCCTGGTCGCCGCCCGGGCGCTGCCCCAGCCGGCGAGCCGCCGCACCTCGCTGCTGGCCGCGCCGGTCGCGATCAGCCTGCTGATGCTGTCGCTGCCGGTCCGCAACACCCTCTGGCTCGGCCAGACCAGCATCATCCCGGTCCTGCTCGTCCTGCTCGGCTGCTTCGCCGCCCGCGGGCAGCGCGACAGCGGGGTGTGCATCGGCCTGGCCGCCGCCCTCCAGCCGGCCCTGCTGCTGTTCGCCCCGCTGCTGTGGTTCACCGGCCGCCGCCGGGCCGCCCTCGCCACCGGCGCGACCTTCGCCGCCTGCACGGTGCTGGCCTGGGCGGCGATGCCGCACGACTCGTACACCTACTGGGTCCACCACATGGCCGGCGTCGGCCTCGGCGGCGAGGCCGACGCGCTCGCCAACCAGTCGCTGCACGGTGCCCTGCTGCGGTTCGGGCTGAGCGGCCCGCTGGAGATCGTCCTGTTCCTGGCGCTCGCCGCGGCCGTGGCCGTCCTCGCGCTGCGCCGGGCGGTGCGCTACGCCCGCGACGGGCAGCTGCTGCTCGCGGTCGCGATCACCGGCTGCGCGGTGGTGGCGGTGTCGCCCGCCGCCTGGCAGCACCAGCTGCTGTGGGTGCTGCTCGCGGTGGTCGGCCGGGCCGGGCGGCGCGCCGCGGACCGGCCGGTGTGGCCGGTGGTGGTCGTCCTCGTGATGACGCTGCCCGCCAAGGCGATGCTGCCGAACCAGTCGCTCTTCGTGCCCGTGCGCGACAACACGATCCTGCTCGCCGCCCTGGCCGCGGCCACGGTCGTCCCCTTCCTGTCCCGCAGCGCCCCGGAGTTCCTGCGGCCGATCCCGACGGACTACGCGGAGCCGGTCCCGGCCCGCTTCCGGCAGGTCCCGCTGGCCGCGTCCCTGCGCCGGGTGCTGACCCGCCCCAACCTCTTCCTCGAACTGGTCGCGATGCGGCTGGTCTACTTCGCCTACCAGCAGATCCGGCTCGCCGCCGCCGGGGACGGGACCGGCACGTCCGGGCGGGCCCGGGCCGAGCGCCACGGGCACCAGATCCACGACATCGAGCGGTTCCTGCACATCGACATCGAGCACTGGGCCAACCACACCGTGTACGGCATCGGCTGGCTGCGGAGCTTCCTCGACTTCTACTACGAGTCCTTCCACTTCGTCGTCCCGCTGACCGTCCTCGCCGTCCTCTACGTCCGCCGCCCGGTCGACTACCGCTGGGCGCGCACCGCCCTCGGCTTCGCCACCGGGTTCGCCCTGATCGGCTTCTGGCTCTACCCGCTGGCCCCGCCCCGCCTGATGCCGGGCCTCGGGATCATCGACACCGTGCACGGCCCGCAGGACTTCGCCAAGCCGGACTACGGCACGCTCACCCAGCTGACCAACCAGTACGCGGCGATGCCCTCGCTGCACTTCGGCTGGTCCCTGTGGTGCGGGATCGTCATCGCCGTCGTCGCCCCGAAGTGGTGGCTCAAGGCCTTCGGCCTGATCCACCCCCTCCTCACGGTGTCGGCGATCATCGGCACCGGCAACCACTGGGTCCTGGACGCGGTGGGCGGCGCGGCGGTGGTCGGCGCGGGCTTCGGGGTGGGGTATCTGTTGCAGGGGCCGCGGGCCCTGCGGGGGGCGGGGGCCGACAGGGGGGACCGGGAGCCGGTGACGGTGCTGGCTCCCGGGTGATGCGTCGTCGTTCGGCCGCGGCGCCGTCGTGGCTGGTCGCGCAGTTCCCCGCGCCCCTTTCGGGGCGCTGAACTTCGGGGCGTTTCTCAGAGGCGCTGGATGATCGTCCCGGTTGCCAGGGCGCCGCCCGCGCACATCGTGATGAGGGCGAACTCCTTGTCGGTGCGTTCCAGTTCGTGCAGGGCGGTGGTGATCAGGCGGGCGCCGGTGGCCCCCACCGGATGGCCGAGGGCGATCGCGCCGCCGTTGACGTTGACCTTGTCCAGGTTCTGCTCGAAGACCCGGGCCCAGCTGAGCACCACGGACGCGAACGCCTCGTTGATCTCGACGAGGTCGATGTCCTTGAGGGTCATGCCGGCCTTGCCGAGGACGGCGCGGGTCGCGTCGATCGGGCCGTCGAGGTGGAAGTGCGGGTCGGCGCCGACCAGGGCCTGGGCGACGATCCGGGCCCGGGGGCGGAGCTTGAGGGCGCGGGCCATCCGCTTGGACGCCCACATGATGGCGGCGGCGCCGTCGGAGATCTGGGAGGAGTTGCCGGCCGTGTGGACCGCCGTCGGCATCACCGGCTTCAGGCCCGCCAGCGCCTCCGCCGACGTGTCGCGCAGCCCCTCGTCCCGGTCTACCAGGCGCCACATGCCCTGCCCCGCGTGCTGTTCCTCCTCCGTCGTCGGCACCTGGACGGCGAAGGACTCCCGCTTGAAGCGTTCCTCGGCCCAGGCGTGCGCCGCCCGCTCCTGCGAGAGCAGCCCGAGCGCGTCGACGTCCTGCCTGGTCAGGCCCCGGTTGCGGGCGATGCGCTCGGCGGCCTCGAACTGGTTGGGCAGGTCGACGTTCCACTCGTCGGGGAACGGCTTGCCCGGACCGTGCTTGGAGCCCGAGCCCAGCGGCACCCGCGACATCGCCTCGACCCCGCAGCTGATCCCGACGTCGACGACCCCGGCGGCGATCATGTTGGCGGTCATGTGCGAGGCCTGCTGCGAGGAGCCGCACTGGCAGTCGACGGTGGTGGCCGCGGTCTCGTACGGCAGTCCCATGGTCAGCCAGGCCGTGCGCGCGGGGTTCATGGACTGCTCGCCGGCGTGGGTCACCGTGCCGCCGACGATCTGCTCGACCGCGTCGGCGGGAATGCCGGTACGGCCGAGGAGTTCACGGTAGGTCTCGCCCAGGAGGTAGGCGGGATGCAGGTTGGCGAGCGCGCCGCCGCGCTTGCCGATGGGGGTGCGTACGGCTTCGACGATCACGGGTTCCGCGGCCATGGGGGCTCGGTCCTCTCCTCGGTCACCCGCGCGGCGCAGGGGCGTCCCGGCCCGGCCCGCCACGCAGAACTAGAACGCGTACTAGTTCTGCGTGCAGTCTGCTGACAGTCCGTCCACAACCGCAAGGGGGGTGCATGCAATTGGGGGGACCGTGCCCCTTGCGACTTGTAGAACCCGTTATTACCTTCACGGCAACCGGTCCTTTCTGATGGACCGTCAGAACGCGTCGCCAGCACGCGTCGGAACCACATGTCCAGGCTCGTACACGGTGGGAGTGAGTCGCTCATGCCCTGTCCCGCGCTGCCCGACGGGTTCGACCTCACCGACCCCGACCTGCTCCATCACCGGGTGCCGCTCCCGGAGTTCGCCGAACTGCGGCAGGCCGAACCGGTCCGCTGGATCGAACAGCCGCACGGCCTCGCCGGCTTCCAGGACGACGGCTACTGGGCCGTCACCCGGCACGCTGACGTCAAGTACGTCTCCACGCACCCCGAGATCTTCTCGTCCTGGCTCAACACGGCGATCATCCGCTTCACCGAGCACATGCAGCGGGACGCGATCGACGCCCAGCGGCTGATCCTGCTGAACATGGACCCGCCCGAGCACACCCGGGTCCGCCAGATCATCCAGCGCGGCTTCACCCCGCGCTCCATCCGCGCCCTGGAGGAGCGGCTGCGCGCCCGCGCCGGGTCGATCGTCGACGCCGCCCGCGCCCACTCCGGCCCCTTCGACTTCGTCACCGAGGTCGCCTGCGAGCTCCCCCTCCAGGCGATCGCGGAACTGATCGGCATCCCGCAGGACGACCGGGCCAAGATCTTCGACTGGTCCAACAAGATGATCTCGTACGACGACCCGGAGTACGCGATCACCGAGGAGGTGGGCGCCGAGTCCGCCACCGAGCTGATCGCCTACGCGATGAACATGGCGGCCGACCGCAAGCAGTGCCCGGCCAAGGACATCGTCTCCACGCTGGTCGCCGCCGAGGACGAGGGCAACCTCAACTCCGACGAGTTCGGGTTCTTCGTGCTGATGCTCGCGGTGGCCGGCAACGAGACCACCCGCAACGCCATCACCCACGGCATGCACGCGTTCCTGACCCACCCCGACGCCTGGGACCTCTACAAGCGCGAGCGCCCCGCGACCACCGCCGAGGAGATCGTCCGCTGGGCCACCCCGGTCAACTCCTTCCAGCGCACCGCCACCCAGGACACCGAACTGGGCGGCAGACTGATCCGCAAGGGCGACCGGGTCGGCGTCTTCTACGCCTCCGCCAACCACGACCCCGAGGTCTTCGCCGACCCCGACACCTTCGACATCACCCGCGACCCCAACCCCCACCTCGGCTTCGGCGGCGGCGGCCCCCACTACTGCCTCGGCAAGTCCCTCGCCGTCCTGGAGATCGACCTGATCTTCAACGCGATCGCCGACGCGATGCCGGGCCTCCGGCTGGTCGGCGACCCGGACCGGCTGCGCTCGGCGTGGATCAACGGCGTGAAACACCTCCGGGTCACGACGTAGGGGTCACGACGTCGTAACCCCCTCCGGACGCGGGCCGACGGCTCCCGGCGCCGCCGGCCCGTCCCGAGGGAGGCAGGAGCACCCCCTCCCTACGCCCCCGTTCCTGCCTCCCCCGAGACGCGCTGTCACTCCCTGCCCGACGCGACCACCGCCAGCACCCCGGACACGGCGGCCGCGACGAGCAGCGGCACCCCCGGGCTGTGGTCGCTGATCAGCCATGCCCCCAGCACCGCGCCGGCGAACAGCGCGACGACCGCTGCCGCCCGGCGCGGGGAGCGGTGGCTGGTGCCGTCGCCGAGGCGGGACTCGGAGAGGAGTCCGGTCAGGGTGGTGGTGAGGACCGTGGTCGCCGTGAGGTCGGGCACGCCCAGCTTGCGGACGTTCGCGTTGCGCAGCCCCATCGCGAAGGCGGTCAGCGCGATCAGGACGTACCTGGTCGCCGGCGTGCCGGAGCCGGCGAAGGCCAGCACGGCCGACCCGGCCACCAGGGTCGCCTCCGCCGCCAGCGTCACCCGCATCCACCGGCGCCGGGAGCCGACGGCGAACCGGGCCGCGACCCGGCCGCCCATCGCCGCGCCCAGCATGAAGGCGGCCAGCGAGGTCGCCGAGTGGGGGACGGAGAAGCCGGGCGTCCCGGCGGCCGCGAAGCCGAGGATCACCACGTTGCCGGTCATGTTGGCGGTGAAGACATGGCCCAGGCCGAGATAGCTGACGGCGTCGATCAGGCCGCTCACCAGCATCAGCGCCAGCAGCACGGCCACCAGCCGCACACCGCGGGTCTCGGGGTCGCGGGGCGGGGTGGCCGTCGTCATCGTTCCTCCGGCGGTCCGGCGGGTGGGCTGGCTCCGGGCCCAGTGCACCACGGCGGACCGCACGTCGGCGGCACGGCCGGACGGGTGTCGGCACCACGGTCGGCCGCCTGTCGGCACCACGGTCGGCCGCCTGTCGGCAGCACGGCCGGATGTACGTCGGCACCACGGCGGGCCGTGCGTCGGCACCACGGCGGACCGCACGTCGGCACCACGGCCGGACATGCCGCGGCAGCGCGGCCGCACCTGTGTCGGCGCCCTGTCCGGACATGCGTCGGCACCCTCGCCCAGGAGGAGGGGCGAGGGTGCCGGAGTTCAGGGGCGCGCGGTGCCGGGGATCAGCGGCGGCTGCGCGGCTCGGCCGCGATCGACCGCGGGCGCGCGCGGGTCGGCGGCTCAGTACCAGCCGTTGGCCTGCCAGAAGCTCCAGGCGGCGGTCGGGCTGCCGTAGCGGGAGTTCATGTAGTCCAGACCCCACTTGATCTGGGTGGCCGGGTTGGTCTTCCAGTCGGAGCCGGCGGACGCCATCTTCGAGCCGGGCAGGGCCTGGACCAGGCCGTAGGCGCCGGAGGAGGAGTTGGTGGCGGAGATGTTCCAGCCACTCTCGTGCGACACGATCTTGCTGAACGCGTTGAACTGTGCGGCGTCCGGAATCATCTTGTGCGCGATCGACTGGGCCGAGGAGGCCGACGTGGTGGCGGCCTGGGCGGGCGCCGCGGTCAGGGCCATGCCGGCGGCGGCAGCGGCCACGGCGGCGGTGGTGAGGGCCTTCTTCGGGGAAGCGATGCGGCGGATGAAGGACACGGACACGGAGAACCTCTTTCGTCGGGGACAGGGAGTCGCCGTGCTCCGGAACCACCCGTGAGGGCCGTCCGTATGCGTCGGCGCCGCGGCCCGCTGTGGGCTCGTGGCGCCTGGCGACGTCGTCCAGACAAGCAGGCCGGAAACCTGTCCGCAATCACCCCGTTTACTAGTGGTGGTCGCATACGCGTCGATGGTCCGTTGTGTGGCGTGGCTCTCAAACCGCAGGTCAGCTAGGGTCGCGAAACGGACAAAAGGGAAAAGTCTGACTACTGTTCCGGATCGTAGGTGACGTGGGTCATGTGGGGTGCTTCACCGGTCCGGTCACCTGGCGCGTACGGCGCCTCACGTCCCGGGACCGTCGAATGTGACCGCGGTCTCGAAGGCGGCCCGCCGGGTGGCCCGGCGCAGCGCCCGCAGCAGCGCCGGACCGAGGAGAAGGGTGAGGACGACCGTGCACAGGGCCCGGCCCAGGTTCCAGCCCATGGCGGTGGCCAGGCTGTAGGCGAGGAAACGGGCCAGGTTGGCGGCGGGCCCGGCGTGCGGGTCGAAGGCGAGGTTCGAGGCGGTGCCGGCCAGCAGCGGCCAGCCCGCCAGGTCGACGACCGTGCCGTAGGCGAACGCGGCCACGAAGCCGTACCCCGCCAGCAGCGCCAGCTCCCCGCGGCCGCGCAGCCGACCGGCGCCCGGCAGCAGGCCGGCCCCCATCGTGAACCAGCCCATCGCCAGCATCTGGAACGGCAGCCACGGCCCCACCCCGCCGGTGAGCAGCGCCGACGCGAACATGGTGAGCGAGCCCAGGGTGAACCCGAAGCCCGGCCCGAGGACCCGCCCGCTCAGCACCATCAGGAAGAACATCGGCTCGATCCCGGCGGTGCCGGCGCCGACCGGCCGCAGCGCCGCCCCGGTCGCGGCCAGCACGCCCAGCATGGCGACCGCCTTCGGACCGAGTCCCGACTCGGCGATCGTCGCCGCCAGCACGGCGACCAGCAGCACCAGCAGCCCCGCGAAGAGCCAGGGTGCGTCCTGGGCGTGCGAGGCGATCCGGGAGGAGGGCGGGGCGAGGAAGGGCCAGCCGACGGCGACCACGCCGACGGCGCTGACGAGGAGCAGGGCGGCGAGGGAGCGGGGGCCCAGCCGCACGGGGTTCTCGGCGCGGGACCTCGCCCGGGGACGCGACCGGATACGGGGAGGGGGTGCGCCGGTCATGTCAGCGCCTCCCGGACCTGGGCCACGGTGAGCCACCGCTGCGGCGCGAGGATCTTCGTCACCTGCGGGGCGAAGGACGGCGAGGAGACGACGATGTCGCCGGTCGGCCCGTCCGCGATGACCTCGCCCTCCGCGAGCAGCACCACCCGGTGCGCGAGCTCCGCGGCCAGCTCCACGTCGTGCGTGGCCAGCACGATCGCGTGCCCGTCGGCGGCGAGCCCGCGCAACACGCCCACCAGCCGGGCCTTCGCCGCGTAGTCCAGGCCCCGGGTCGGCTCGTCGAGCAGGAGCAGCGGCGGGCGGGCGGTGAGGACGACGGCGAGCGCGAGGGCGAGCCGCTGCCCCTCGGAGAGATCACGGGGGTGCGTGTCGTCCGCGACCCCGGGCAGCAGGTCGGACACGAGCCCGCGGCAGGTCCCGGAATCCGCCCCCGCGTCCCGGTCGGCGGCCGCGCACTCGGCCCCGACCGTGTCGGCGTACAGCAGGTCACGCGGTTCCTGCGGGACCAGTCCGACCAGGCGCACGAGGTCACGCGGGCGCGTGCGGTGCGGGACCGCGCCGCGGACCCGCACCGCGCCGGAGCCCGGCTCGACGAGCCCGACCAGTGCGCCCAGCAGCGTGGACTTCCCGGCGCCGTTGCGCCCCATGAGGGCCACGGTCTCCCCGGGGGCGACGGTGAGGTCGACGCCGCACAGCGCGTCGACCCGGCCCCGGCGGACGGCGAGGGAACGGACCTCGGCGAGCGGAGCCGCCGCGCCGACCGCGGAACCGCTCACACGACCACCCCCGCGACCGGAAACGGGCCGCTGCTCCGGGACCCGCCCGGCGAGCCGCTCCCGCAACCCGGCCGCCGCCGCCCGCCGCCGGGCGTCCCGTACGGTCATCGGCAGCGGCGACCACCCGGCCAGCCGCCCCAGCTCCACCACCGGCGGACACACCGGCGACACGGCCATCACCTCGGCGGGCGTCCCGCACACCGGCGCGGCCCCGTCCCCCGGCAGCAGCACGACCCGGTCGGCGTACTGCACGACCCGCTCCAGCCGGTGCTCGGCCAGCAGCACCGTCGTCCCCAGGTCGTGCACCAGCCGCTGGAGCACGGCCAGCACCTCCTCGGCGGCGGCCGGGTCGAGCGCGGAGGTCGGCTCGTCCAGCACCAGGACCGCGGGATGCGGGGTGAGCACCGACCCGATCGCGACCCGCTGCCGCTGCCCGCCCGAGAGCGTGGCGATCGTCCGGTCCCGCAGCTCGGCGAGCCCCAGCAGATCGAGGGTCTCCTCCACCCGCCGCCGCATCACCGCCGGGGCGATCCCCAACGACTCCATCCCGTAGGCGAGTTCGTCCTCCACGGTGTCGGTCACGAAGTGGGCGAGCGGATCCTGGCCCACCGTGCCGACGACGTCCGCGAGTTCGCGCGGCCGGTGGGTGCGGGTGTCCCGGCCGGCGACCGTCACCCGCCCGCCCAGGGTGCCGCCGGTGAAGTGCGGCACGAGCCCGCTCACGGAGTTCAGAACCGTCGACTTCCCGGTGCCGGACGGGCCGGCCAGGAGGACGAGTTCACCCTCCGGCACCTCGAAGTCGACATCCTGCACAGCGGGTCGGTCCGCGCCGTCGTAGGTGACGGAGACGTCCTCGAAACGGATCACGACGGCTCCTCCCTGGGGTCCTTGGGATCCCCGGGAACGATGAGAGCGGGCAGCAGGCCGAGCAGCACGGCGGCCGCGGGCCAGAGCGGAAGCGTGGGGGCGACCAGCGGTACGACCCCGGGATGCAGGGCGTCCGGATCACGGACGGACGCCAGGGTGAGCAGGGCGGCGACCGCGGCGCCGGCCCCGGACACCAGCCAGGCCCGCGCGTCCCACGGGTCCGGCCGGTACCGGGTGCGCGGCGAACGCCGGCCGCCGAGCCGCAGCCCCGCCAGCGCGGCGGCCACCCCGGCCGGCAGCAAGGTCATTCCGTAGCCGCTGCCTTCAGCGGTGAGCAGCCCGTACGTTCCCGCGCAGATGCCGAGCAGGCCGCCGAGGGTGAGCACGGCCGTCGTACGGCGGACCCGGTCCGGGACGTCGGCGCTGCGGCCGTACCCGCGCGCGTCCATCGCGGCGGCGAGGGCGACCGAACGCTCCAACGCGCCCTCCAGGACCGGGAGTCCGACCTGGAGCAGGCCGCGGATGCCGGAGTCGGGGCGGCCGCGCAGCCGCCGGGCGGCCCGCAGCCGCTGCACGTCGGCCACCAGGTGCGGTGCGAAGGTGAGCGCGACGACCACGGCCACGCCCAGCTCGTACAGGGCACCGGGCAGGGACTTGAGCAGCCGGGCCGGGTTGGCGAGCGCGTTCGCGGCGCCGACGCAGACCAGGAGGGTGGCGATCCTGAGGCCGTCGTACAGGGCGAAGACGAGCGCCTCCGCGGTGACCCGGCCGCCGAGCCGGATGCCCTGGGCCCAGTGCGGGAGCGGCACTTCGGGGAGGGTGACGAGGGTGTGCGCGCCGGGGACGGGGGAGCCGAGGACGACGGTGAAGGCGAGGCGGACGAGGAGGACGGCGAGGGCGAGCCTGGCGAAGGCGGCGTAGGAGCGGGACCAGGGGGCGACCCGGCTCCGGCAGACGGCCACGACGTAGGCGGTGACCGCAACGAGAAGGGCGAGGAGGAGGGGGTTGCTGGTACGGGACGCGGCGACCCCGAGAGAGAGCGACCAGAGCCACCAGGCGCCGGGGTGCAGGGACACTCGCCCGCGCTTGCGCCCCGTGCGGGGCGCGGGGAACTGCGCGGCCGGCCCCCACCGACCCGCGATGTCACCCATTCCTGCGCCGCCGCGCCTGCCAGAAGGCCCCCGCGGCGAGAAGCGCGACGACTCCCGCACCCGCCAGCAGCCCCACCGACGGCCCGCTGTCCGACGTACCCCCCGCGGCCACCTTCTCCCCGCACCCCCGCTCCGGATATCCCCCGATCGCGCACAGCAACGCGTTCGTGTCGTACCGCAGCGGCTTCGCCACCGTCGCCAGCGCCTCCGCCGTCGTCGCGTCCTCGGACACCACCGCACAGGCCGTCCGCCGCGCAGGCGGCCGCTCTCCCGGGGACGCGTCCGCCGCCGTGCCGAAGTCGACGACCAGCCCCACCCGCTTCCGGCCCGCCACGGCGGGCGTGCCGGCACAGATCGTCCCGAAGTCCGCCGTGCCGCGCGGCCGCGACGCGTCCGCCGAGTCCTCGCTCACCGCGAAGCGGAAACCCTCGACCGAACCGTCGGCGGGCCGCGCGGTGGAGGGGCCCTGCGTGGCGTACGTCCAGCGCGCGCCGTCCCGCTCCCAGAAGGACCAGTAGCGGTAACCGGTGGCCGCCGCCGGCCCGGCGGCCGCCGCGCACAGCGTCAGCGCGGCCAGGAGCAGCAGCGCGGCCCGGCGGACCGCGGTCACAGCTGCTGCTGCTTCCGGCGGCCGCTGAGCAGGAAGCCGATGCCGATACCTCCGACGAGACCGGTGCCGACGATCCACCACACGCTGTTGCCCGACTTCTTCTCCTCGGTGTGCTTCGCGGCGGCCGTGGCCGCCTGCGGCGCCGGACCCGTCGCGTTCAGCGCCGTCACGAGGTTCGTCCCGCCGAAGTCGCGCGGGTCCGCGCCCATCGCGTGCGCGGCGAGGATCAGCTCGGCGTAGGCCGCGGGCCCGCTCTGCTCCGCCCACGGCACGGCGTGCGCCTCCAGCCACGCGTACGGCTTCTTCGCCGGCTTCGTCCAGCCCTGCGCGGCCATGGCGACGACCGCGTCGGCGGTGTTGCCGTAGTCCGGCTGGGGCTCGGCGCCGGGCAGCGCGGAGACGAGGTGGCCCTTGGCGGAGGTGGCGTCCGCCAGGTACGCGGCACCGTTGCGGGCCACCGCCTCCCGGGTGAGGGCCTTGGCGGAGTCCGCGCAGGCATGGCTGCCCTCCGCCGACGCCTTCCCGGCCGTCGTCACGAACCCCTTGCCGAGGGCGCCGAGCACCCCGGCCGCGGTCGCGTCCGCGTTGGCGGCGAGCTTCCCCTGCTTGTCCGGCTGGTAGGCGAGGGCGCCGCCACCGTCCTCGTCGCAGGGGAGGGACCACTTGGCGAGGAGGGCGTACGGCGACCTGTCCGCGCTCGCGCCGGCCGCCGCGAGCGCGCCGACGACCACGCCGGTGGAGTTGGTGTCGCTGGCCGAGCCGGGGGCGTAGCCCCAGCCGCCGTCCGTGTTCTGCTGCGACTTCAGCCAGTTCACGGCCCTGTCCGCGGCGGCGTCGTGGCCGCCGGCCGCCTTCAGCGCCTGTACGGCGGCCGCCGTGCTGTTCGTGTCCACGGTCACCTTGGCGTCACAGGCCGCCGTCGGCTGGGCGCGGAACGCGGCGAACGAGCCGTTCGCGCACTGCTGTCCGGCCAGCCAGTCCACCGCCTTCGCGGCCGGGGTGACCCCCACCGCGCGCTGGGCCAGCAGGGCGAGGGACTGGCGCCAGACGCCGTCGTACTTCGGGTCCGAACCGCCGTACAGCCCCGACGGGAGGACCGCCGACGCGGAGGGCGAGGGGGACGCGGTGCCGGCGGCCATGTCGGCGGCCAGTGCGGTCGTCGCGGGCGTGGCGGTACCGATGACGGCGGTGGCGGCCAGCACCCCGGCGGTGCGGCGGAGGACGGTCATGGTCGGCGGGTGCCTCTCCCTGCGGGGAGCCGGGCAGCACGGGACACCCCGGCGGCTCGGCTCCGTAAACCTCGACGGTGCCGTGCGACGGCGGGCGCCGGCGCACATGAGCCGATCAACGTCCCGGGCGCGGCGGTCCGGCTTGCCACAGAGGGTGTGGCTCACGGTTGCGGGTCAGCGCCGGAATTGCACCGGCTTCCCCCCGTACGGGTGATGACGACCCGGCTACCTTACCGGCCGCCCGGCGGAAGCTGAGAGGGGGCTGTGCGGGGACCGTTTCGTTATGGTCAGGCCATGACGGGGAGACTGCTCGGCTCGGGGCGTTCGGCCGACGTGTACGAGATCGACGAGGCATGGGTGCTGCGCCGGGACCGGGACGGCTGGGGGGACGCCGCCGCCGAGGGCGCCGTGATGACGTACGTACGGGAGCACGGGTACCCGGCGCCCCGGGTGCGGCCGTCCGGGTCCCGTACCGAACTGGTGCTGGAGCGGCTGCCCGGGCCGACCAAAGCCGGGAGGAAGTCGAAGTGCTGGGAGAAGCGGGCGAGTTGATACGGGCGATCGCGTTCTAGGGTGGTTCGTACGAGCTTCCCCCGTAATTCTCGTGCACCGGATCGCACACCTCTGCGACCATCCCCGGATGGCGCACAGTCTCGAATCGCTGGTCATCCGGCACACCCACCGCCTTCCCTCCCCCGCGGGTTCCGACGGGGAAGGAGCCGTCGCCGCACGGCAGTTCGACGCGGCACTGACGTCCGTGGGCTTCAAACTCTCGGCGGAACTGCTGGAGCGGCTGTCGGGACGGTCCGAGGCCGCGGTCCTGCACACCGCCAGACGGACGCTGCGCACCGTGAGCGAGATGGTGGGCGACCACGTCCGGCACAACGCGTACTTCATCGACTTCCCGGCGAACGTGCCGGACACCGAAGAGTTCTGGATGCAGTGCGTGGCGAAGGCGCTCGGCGACGAGAAGTCGCGCGGGAAGGTGCTGGCGCAGCTGCGGAGCGGGGTCCTGGACCTGCTCGGTCTCCCCTCGTACGGCCGGTACCAGCACACCTACGAGGACATGCTGGCGGCGCAGGACGAACTGATCGCCTCGGCGGGTGACCGGGTCACCGTCCTGCATCTCGGCCGGGACCTGGACGACGAACTCACCGACCTGTACCTGTCCCTGGCCGGCTGCGCGACCCCGCTGGGCGAGGACGACCTGCGCGACCTCAAGGCCCTCGCGGAGCGGTGCGCGCTCGGCCCCCAGCCGGAGGCGATCCCGGTCCGGGAGAACCGGGCGGTCGTCAACGAGGCCCGGCTCGGTGTCGGGGCGGACCTCCTCCTCGACACCGTCACCGACGTGCTGCGGCTGGCCTGCGCGCTGTCGGGCGGCGACGTGACGCTGCAGGAGCCGACCCGGTTCCGGGCGCTGTCGCGGCCGCTGCGCCGGGGGCTGCTGGCGGGTCTCGACGCCGTGGTCGCGGCGAACCCCGCGAAGCTCGCCGACGTGCACGCGCACCGGGAACCCTTCAAGCGGCTCGGCGAGCGACTCCATCCGCACGAGTACCCGCGCTGGCCGCACGCCGCCGACGTGTTCGCGGTCGCGCGGGGCGACAAGGAGGCACGGTCCTTCGACAGCCGGATCGAGAGGCTGCTCGACGCGTTCGACGTCATCGGTGCGGTGGAGCTGCTGAAGTCCGCTCCCGGCAAGCTGTTCCGCGCCCTGGACCTCCTGCTGCGCATCGCCGCCGACCAGGAGGAACGGGACGCGGTGGTGGCCGCCGCGGTGCAGGTCGCTCCCGACGTCTCCGGCCGGGTCGCGCTCTCGGTGCGCGAGCACTTCCACAACCGGGCAGCCGAGAGCGGCGAACCCCGGATCTTCGTCAACCGCCGGGGCCGCGCCTGGGTGACCTCCGACCAGCGGCCGCCGGTACCGGCCGCCGACCGCGATCGCCTGATCGCCGCCCTCGACACCGAGATACGCCGTCGGCTCCCGGTGCCGGGCCGGCTGCTGCTCGACCCCGACATCCTCGACGTGGCGCTTCCGCTCAGCGGCCGGGCGACCGAGGCCGGGCTCGGCGTACTGCCCCGAGGGTCCCTCTCCGAGGTCGACGGTGAACAACTGCGCTTCTTCGTGTACTGGAAGGAGACCAGGAGCCGGACCGACTACGACCTGTCGGCGCTGCTTCTCCACGCCGACTACAGCACCGACTCCTGGCTCTCCTACACGAACCTCAAGGCCGTCGGGGGCGTGCATTCGGGCGACATCACCGAAGCACCCGACGGCGCCTCGGAGTTCATCAGCCTGTCCCTGGACCGAGTACGCAGCACATTCGTCGTTCCGCAGGTCAACATCTACGCCGGCGAAGGATTCGAGGAGGTCGAGGAGTCGTTCTTCGGCTTCATGCTGCGCGACGGCGAGCAGAAGGGCCGGCCGTTCGAGCCGCGCACCGTGCGGATGAAGTCGGAGCTGCGCGGGGCCGGCCGGGTGGCGCTGCCGCTGGTGTTCCAGCGCGGGGACGACGGCCGGTGGCGCGCGAAGTGGCTGCACCTGTACCTGAGGGGCGTCTCGGCGGCCAACCGGGTCGAGGAGAACCAGGTGTCCGTGTCGAACCTGGTGCGCGCCGTCGTGGAGCGCGAGCAGTTGACGGTGGGGTACCTGATCGACCTGATGTCCCGCGACACCACGACCGTGGACCTGTGGGACGGCGAGCGGGTCCCCGAGGATCCCGTGACGTACATCGGGCTCGAACGTCCCGAGGGACTGCACCCGGATTCACGGATCATCACCCTCGAAAACCTGCGCGACCTGATCCCCGGCTGAGTGCTAGCGTTGCCCACGGCGAGGCCATGAAGGGGCTTCCTTCTCAACTTCCTGTCAAGAAACGAGTTCCTTCGCTTTCCTCGCCGTCGACTCCGACCGGGAGGCGCCCACTCGGCGCCTCCCGGTCTTCGTGTGCAGTTCCTCAGGTGGCCAGCGCCCACTCCTGTTCCGGGTGGGTTCCGTCCGCCCATCCTTCACAGTTCCACTGGATGGCGCCGGCGCCGTTGGCGGTGTTGGCGGAACCAATGGCAAGGCACAGACCACTCGACACGTTCTGCAGGTGCCCGTCGTTGTAGAGAACCCATTGCTGTTCGGCGTGACCTGTTTCGCAGGGCCATTGAATAGCTGCGGCACCGTTGGTGCTGCTGGCGTTTCCGATCGCCAGACACTGACCGGAGTTGACGTTCGTGATGGTGTACGTATACGAAGCCACCGTGGTGAATGCCCATTGCTGTTCGGCGTGTCCGGACTCGCAGGTCCACTGGATCGCATGCGCGCCCTGTGCCGTGCTCGCGCTGCCGATGGCAAGACATCTCGCGCTGTTCACGTTGACCAGGTAGTACCCGGAGGCCGCGGATGCTCCGGGTGCTGAAATGGCGAACAGCCCCAGGGCCGTTGCCATGACCGTCGCCGCGCGCCGTAAACGCATACACATCACCCCTTGTGGTATGCCGAATCAGAATGGAGGGGTGAACTCTCTCGTATCTTCCATAACCGCACCAGCGACGTTTCGGTCATCGGCGCCGACGGCGAATGATCCGGATCTCCGGCGTCCATAAGGCCACGGTCGTCGTGGTGTTTCCTGGACGCGGCTGCCGTCCGCTGACTCGGGATCCGCCAACTGCTGCCGGAAGACCGGCAGGTCGCCGTCCTCCGGCCGGCGCAGGGACATGTCCGCGGGAGCAGAAGAGCCTTCAGGCCGCGTTCGCGAGCGGGGCGATGCCCGCGGACAGGTGGCGGGCCATCCGGCGCAGGGCGTCGTCGCAGTCGGCCGGGGTCTCGCCCACCGCCACCCAGAGGGCCAGCCGGTCGGCGGCGGTGGCGTGCGGCCCCGCGGTGACGTGGTCGCCGGCGTGCCCGGTGAGGAGCATGCGGTCGGCGCCGGGCTCGTGGGCGGCGTCGGGGGAGAGGCCCAGGTGGTCGAGGCGGCCGGTGGCGGCCGGGTAGGCGAACTGGATCGCGGCCGCCTGCTGCCGGGTCGGCGTGGTGTCGGGCACCTCGCCGGTGGCGAGGGCGGCCGCGACCTGGGCGAGGTCGACACCGGTGGCCCGCTTGACGAGCAGCGGGATCAGGTCGCCCGGGAGGTGTGGGGCGACGTCGGTGACCCGGGGGCCGCGGTCGGTGAGGGTGAGGCCGATGTGCAGGACACCCCGGCCGACACCGAGGGCGTGCACGGTGCGGTCGACGGCCAGCCGCAGGAAACGGTTGTGCAGCAGGCCGTCGTGGGCGTGCACGGTGTGCCGGAGCGGCTGCCGGGCGGGCGCCGGGCCCAGGGTCGTACGGGTGATGGCGGCGATGCGGATCTCGCCGTCGAGGACGACCGTCTCGGCCGAGACGCGGGGCGGGCCGGGGTCGTCGTCGACGGGGACCGCGCGGCCGGCCAGCAGCGCGCGCAGCGCGGGCGGGTCGCTGCACGCGGCGGCCGCGGCGAGGGAGGTGCCGGGCAGCCCCAACTGCCCGGCGATCGTGGCGGCGGCGACCGCGTACTCGCCCGTGTGGGTCAGCACGCCGCGGACCCGGTGCCTGGCCGCGAAGCGCACCACCGCCGATGCCGTCGCGCCGCCCTTGCCGGGGTCCGCCGCGAGGTGACCGGCCAGGCACTGCTGTGCCCAGGCCGGCGGTGCGGCGTCCACCAGCAGCACCGGGCGGACCGCGGCGACACGCGTCAGCACGAACTCGTCGTACGCGCGCCGGCGGCCGGCACCGAGGAGCAGGACGGGCTGCGGCATCGGTTCGCCTCACCTTCTGGGAGGAGGCGGGGTGGCTGGTCGCCCCGGATGCCGCTCCCCCATAGGCGGCACCCGGGGCGGGTCGGTTCGACCGTGGCCTGGTGACGTGATCCTTTCCTGCCGGTCCGTCACATGTCAACGATTGCTGCCCCCTTGTGCAGTGGTCCTTGTCATGTCTGGTGGCCGGGACCGGTGATTCGATAGCCTCGCGTCTGCTCGGCCGACCGACCAACCACGCGTGTCCAGGGGGACCTTGGTGAGTGACGCCCATGCCCCGCTGACCGGCGCACTGCAACGGCTCGGGGAGCTGACCGGACGCCCCGGACGGCTGCCCGAGGTGCTGGACGTGGCCGACCTGTCGTACCGCACCGGGATCCCGGTCGGGGTGGTCGCCGAACTCCTCGCGGGCGGCGCCGCGCCCGAGGCGGGGCTCGCCGAACGGGTGCGGCAGCGGCTGGACTTCATCCGCGAGAACCGGCGCCGCCCCGACGGCAAGCGGTACTCGCTGGGCGAGCTGGCGGCGATCGCCGGCACCAGCAGGCAGTGGCTGAGCGAGTGGCGCAAGAGCGGGCTGCCGAGCCTCGAACACACCGACCGGCTGCGGCGGTTCTTCGGCCTGCCGGCCGGTTTCTTCACCGCCGACGAGCCGGAGGCGCTGTACGAGGCGCTCCAGCCGGTGCTCCAGGGCCTGGAGGCCCAGGCCGACCCGCTCTCCCGGCTCCGCGAGAGCGGCCTGGTCCGCCTGGCGGCCCGCGCCCCGCAGATGAACCCCCGCCAGCTGGCCACCCTCGCCGACCTGGCGGAGATGCTGATCACCTCCGAGAGCGCCGTCAACTGAGCTTCGGGTGGCCCGGGTTGGGGCGGTGACCGTCGAACCGCCTACACCGCCACGTACGTGACCGGCTCGCTCCCCGCCACCGCCTCCGCGCGCCCCAGCTTCACCAGGCGCCGCAGGTGGGCCTCGGCCTCCGAGACGGCGATGTTCCGGGAACCGTAGGGGATCTGGTCCCAAGGCCGGTTCCACTCCATCCGCACGGCCAACTCCCATGGCGTGAGCGGTTGTCGGAGGAGGGAGAGCAGGCCGGAGAGGCGCTCCTCGTGGTGGGCCAGCAGCTCCCGTACCCGTCCCGGTGCGTCGGTGAAGGTGTGCTGGTGGGCCGGGAGCACCTCGGCCGGGGCGAGCCGGCCGACGCGTTCCAGGGAGTCGAGGTAGTCGCCGAGGGGGTCGGTGACGGTCGCGTCGTCGGGGTCCTCGTAGAGGCCGATGTGCGGGGTGATCTCGGGGAGCAGATGGTCGCCGGAGAACAGGCGACCGTGGCCCGGTAGCCGGGCGGGGTGCTGCTCCTCCAGGTGCAGGCAGACGTGGCCGGGGGTGTGTCCCGGCGTCCAGACGGCACGCAGCCGCCGGCCGGGCAGGTCGAGGAGTTCGCCGGGGAGGATCTCGCGGTCGGGGAGGGCGGGGGCGAGGCCGGGCGGGGCGCTTCGGCGGCGGGGTCCGCCGCGCAAGGGCGCCACGTGCTCGTCCGGCGCCCCGGCGGCCGTCAGCTTCGCCGCCATGTACGTGAACCACCGATCCGGCCGGGTCTCCCGGGCCCGCCGCACGATCGCCGCGTCGGCCGCGTGCATCGCGATCCAGGCCCCGGACGCCTCGCGCACCCGCCCCGACAGCCCGTGATGGTCGGGATGGTGATGCGTGATGACGATCCCGTGCACCTCGCCGACGCCCGTACCGCACGCCTCCAGCCCCGCCACCAGCACGTCCCACGACCCGGGGTCGTCCCACCCGGTGTCGACCAGCACCGGCCCGCGGTCGGTGTCCATCATGTACACCAGCGTGTGGCCGAGCGGATTGTCCGGAATGGGTACGGCGATCGACCGCACACCCCCGCCGAGATCCCGCACCGCCACCCCCGACTGTGCCTCCCCCGATCGCGCCTCCGCCGACCGCGCCTCCGCCGACTCGCCCAGACTGTCCGTCATCAGCCCTCCTCCGCCCCCGCCCGGTCCCGCCGGCCCCACGGCCGTTCCTCACTATAACGAGAACTGATGAACCGTCAGACTGGCCCCTGGCAAGTTCACTTGACGGCACTTTGCGCGCTTGGCGACTCGCGCGAGTGCCTCCGCCCGGCCGGCGCTCACCGGCCGGGCTCGGCCGCGGGTCGGCCCTTTAGGGTCGGGGACATGACGCTCCCACTTGCCGGCAGTGCCTTCGACTCGCTCCGCCTCGACGCCGTGCCCGACCAGGAGGCGTTGCGCCGGGCCTACGAGCTGCCCGGCGCCGCGGCCGTACGCAAGCAGATGACCGAACTCACCGAGCAGACCCGGCGGTTGATCGGCTGCTCGTCGCTGGTCCTGGTCGCCAGCGCGGACGCCGAGGGCCACTGCGACGTCTCCCCGCGCGGCGGCCCCGCCGGATTCGTCGCCGTCCTGGACGCGCGGACGGTGGCGATACCGGACGCGACCGGCAACAAGCGGCTGGACACCCTGCAGAACGTCGTCGCCACCGGCCGGGCCGGGCTGCTGTTCGTCATCCCGGGGCGCACCACGACGCTCAGGGTGAACGGCCGGGCCTGCGTCTCCACCCGCCCGGAGCTGCTGTCGCAGCTGACCGCCGTGGGCAAGCCGCCGGCCAGCGCGCTCGTGGTGGGGATCGAGGAGGTCTACCCGCACTGCCCCAAGTCGCTGCTGCGCAGCGGGGCCTGGAAGCCGGAGCAGTGGCTGCCGGCGGACGCCCAGCCGACCTCGGCCGAGGTGACGCTGGCCCAGCTGAGGATGCCGGAGCTGACGATCGCCGACATCGAGCAGACGGAGTCGGATTCGCTGAAGTACCGGTACGAGTAAGGGGGCCCGGCCGCATATTCGTTTGCCGCCAGTCGGCGCGGCCGGATAGGAAGCTCGCATGCTTACAGGCAGCACGGTCGGGCTCAGGGCCCGGCACGAGGAGGACTTCCCGGTCCTGCGGGCCGAGCTCTACAACGACGTGGTCCATTCCTCGCGGTCCGACGACAGGCCGTGGCGACCGGTCGCGCCCGGCTCGCAGGACCCGCGACTCTCGGTGGACCACAAGGACGAGGGGAGCGTCAGGTTCTCCGTGGTGGAGCTGGCGGGCGGCACGCTGGTCGGCTCCGCCGTGCTGTGGGGCATCGACAACCACAACCGCAGCGCACACCTCGGAATGGGTCTGCTGCCGGCCTCCCGCGGCAAGGGCTACGGCACCGACACGGTCGCGGTGCTGTGCCACTACGGCTTCGTCGTACGCGGCCTGCACCGCCTGCAGGTCGAGACCCTCTCGGACAACGCCGCGATGCTGGGCGCCGCCGAACGCAACGGCTTCGTCCGCGAGGGCGTCCTGCGCTCCTCGGCCTGGGTGATGGGCGAGTTCCTGGACGAGGTCCTGCTCGGGCTGCTCGCCCGGGAATGGCGGCCGGCCTCGGAGGCCTAGCCCTGAAGGGGCGTCGAGGGCGCCCCTTCAGCAGTGGCAAAAGCGCTGGTGAGAGCCTATTCGTTCCCGCCCCTGGCTTCCTTCAACTAGAACTGGTATCAGTTCTGAGACATCGTCAGGGAAGGGTGGCGGGGCGCCATGACCGAGTTCCTGGAACACGGACAGCTGTTCATCGGCGGGGAGTTGACCGACCCCCTGGGCAAGGACGTCATCGAGGTGATCTCGCCGCACACCGAGGAGGTCTTCGGGCGGGTGCCGCATGCCTCGCGGGAGGACGTGGACCGGGCGGTGGCGGTGGCGCGGCGGGCCTTCGACGAGGGGCCCTGGCCGCGGATGACGCTCGACGAGCGGATCGGGGTCGTCACCCGCATCAAGGACGCGATCGCCGTGCGGCACGAGGAGATCGCCCGGGTGATCTCCTCCGAGAACGGTTCGCCGTACTCCTGGAGCGTCCTCGCGCAGGCGCTCGGCGCGATGATGGTGTGGGACGCGGCGATCAGGGTCGCGCGTGACTTCACGTACGAGGAGACGCGCGACGGGGTGCTCGGGAAGATCCTGGTGCGCCGGGAGCCGGTCGGGGTGGTGGCGGCCGTCGTGCCGTGGAACGTGCCCCAGTTCGTGGCGGCCGCCAAGCTGGCCCCGGCGCTGCTCACCGGCTGCACGGTGGTGCTCAAGCCGTCCCCGGAATCGCCGCTGGACGCCTACATCCTCGGCGAGATCACCAAGGAGGCCGGACTGCCGGACGGGGTGCTCTCCATCCTGCCGGCGGACCGCGAGGTGAGCGAGTACCTCGTGTCCCACCCGGGCGTCGACAAGGTCTCCTTCACCGGCTCGGTCGCGGCCGGCAAGCGAGTGATGGAGGTCGCCGCGAAGAACCTCACCCGGGTGACCCTGGAACTCGGCGGCAAGTCGGCGGCCGTCGTGCTGCCGGACGCGGACGTGGCCACCGCCGTCGCCGGCATCGTCCCGGCGGCCTGGATGAACAACGGCCAGGCGTGCGTCGCCCAGACCCGCATCCTCGTCCCGCGCTCGCGCTACGACGAGTTCGCCGACGCCTTCGCCGCCGCGGCGAGCGCCCTGAAGGTCGGCGACCCGCTGGACCCGGCCACCCAGGTGGGCCCCCTGGTCGCGCGCCGCCAGCAGCAGCGGAACCTGGACTACATCCGGATCGGCCAGGAGGAGGGGGCCAAGATCCTCACCGGCGGCGGACGGCCGCCCGGTCTGGACAAGGGCTGGTACGTCGAGCCCACCCTCTTCGGCGACGTCGACAACTCCATGCGGATCGCGCGCGAGGAGATCTTCGGGCCGGTGATCTGCCTGCTCCCCTACGGCGACGAGTCCGAGGCGCTGAAGATCGCGAACGACTCGGACTACGGGCTGAGCGGAAGCGTCTGGACGGCGGACGTGGCGCACGGCATCGAGGTCGCGCGGCAGGTCCGTACCGGGACCTACTCGGTGAACACCTTCAGCCTCGACATGCTGGGCCCCTTCGGCGGCTACAAGAACTCCGGTCTGGGACGGGAGTTCGGCCCGGAGGGGTACGGCGAGTTCCTGGAACACAAGATGATCCACCTGCCGGCCGGCTGGGAGGGGTGAGGGGCCGCCATGGGCGACCGCTGGCACGTCGAGGTCGACCGTTCGATCTGCATCGGCTCGGCCCAGTGCGTCCACCGCGCCACCGGCTCCTTCCGCCTCGACTCCGCCATGCAGTCCCACCCCGTGGACCCGGAGACGGACGCCAACGGGAAGGTCCTCGACGCGGCGGAGAGCTGCCCGGTGGAAGCGATCACGATCACCCTGCTGGGCAGCGGGGAGCCGGTGTTCCCGCCGGAGGACTAGATCCTTCCCAGGGTCGCGAACACCGCCCGGGCGCGGTTGCCGTCCGGCTGCTGCCAGGCGCCGGTGACCTGCCCGGCCGTGCCGTCGGGCGGTGTCGAGCCGGGCTCCAGTACCCGCCGCAGCCGCAGGACCGGACCGGCGCCCGGTACGGCGAACTCGGTGCTCTCGTCGGTGTCGACGGGGGCACCGAGGCCGGGCACGGGGCCCTCGCCGGCGTAGGAACGCTCGACCTCACGGTCCGGGGTGTCGGTGATGCTCTGCGCCTGCGCCTCGGTGCGCCCCTCGATCAGCGCGAGCAACCCGGCGGTCAGGACCGGGTCGTGGCAGCCGTCGTAGGCCCAGCGGGTGCCGAGGACCCCGTGCTCCATGGTGCCGACGAGCGCGTGCTCGGCGCCTTCCAGCGGGGCGCCGCGATAGGTGAGCGGCACGAGATACGCCCCCGGCCCGGCGGTGACGACCATGAACTCGATCCCGACCTCGCCCGCCGGATCGTCCAGCCGGAAGCCGCCGGCCTTCACCAACTCCGGCGCGGCCGGGCCGTGGTACCAGGGGCGGGTGGGGAGCCAGCCGGCGAGGAGTTCGACCTTGGTGGGCTTGAGGGTGGTGTGGTGGATGAGTGCCATGGGGGAGATTCTCCGATCAGGCGGACGTGCCTCGCCAGACACTTTCCGCCGGGCCGGACTCGGTGGAGTGTCGGTGCCCTGGGATACGCTCCTGCGGTTTCAACGGAGCGAGCAGGGCGGGAAGCGTGCGCAAGTCGGAGGCCAAGGGCCTGATCAAGGAGGCCTACCAGGCCTGGGAGGCCGAGGAGTGGCTGACCGCCGCCGGGCTCTTCGAGCAGGTCCTCGCACACTTCCCGGACGAGAAGCAGAGCGCCGTGTGGTGGTACGACGCCGCGCTCGCCCACAAGTTCCTGCGCAACTGGGCGAAGGCGTACGCGCTGGGCCGCGAGGCCGCCGCCCGGGCGCCGCGTGGGGAGGGTGACCCGGCGTTCTGGAACCTCGGTATCGCGGCCACCATCCAGGGCGACTGGGCCACCGCCCGGGACGCCTGGACCGGCTTCGGCATCGAACTCCCGGAGGGCGAGGGGGAGATCGACGGGCGGTTCGGGGCGGCCTGCGTGCGGCTCGACACCGGCGGTGAGCGCGAGGTGGTGTGGATCGACCGGCTCTGCCCCACCCGGGGACGGATCATGAACGTGCCCGTCACGGGCGGGCGGCGGTTCGGGGAGATCGTCGTGCACGACGGCGAGCCCAAGGGGCACCGGGTGGTCGACGGCCGCGAGTTCCCCGTCTTCGACGAACTGCTCCTCTTCCGCGCCTCCGAGCTGCCCACCCTGGAGGTGACGGTGAACGCGGGCGAAGCCGCCGACCTGGACGCGCTGGTCGCCCTCTTCGTCGAGCACGACTTCGGCGCCGAACCCGCGAGCAGCGTGGAGGTGCTCTGCGCCTGCTGCAGCGAGGGCACCCACGAGCAGCAGCGCTCGGCGCACGGTGGCGCCCAGCAGGTGTCCCTGGCGGCCCCGGAGCAGGAGGCCCGGCTGCTGCTGGAGCGGTGGGCGGGGGAGACCGCGATCGGGCGGAGCTGGAGCGGGCTGGAGACCGTGGGGTAGCCGACCGGTCGGCTTATATCAGGAAAAATCCAAAAAATCCCTCGTTGGGGGTTCCCATATGCTCCGCGCGTTCTATCCTGGAATCAGCCTACGAGGCGAGTGAGGGAGTCCGAGCGGAGTAGCCGACTCTGGCGTGACGCAGATGCAGAAGCATCCGCCGGTGCCGACGTCGACGGTCGGGCTGAGAGGCCGGAAGGCAGCAGTAGGGCCGGACGGCGACCCCCATCACCTGATCCGGACCATGCCGGCGAAGGGAACCCGTCTCGTAGGTCTTCGCATGCCCCACGGCCCCACGGCGGCCTCCTTGCGCCCTGTGGGGCCTTCGTCCGTCCTACGGCTCCTCGTCCGGCTCCGTCAGGTCGATCAGGCGGCACACCGTCTCGATGTCGATCTTCACCTGGGCGATGGAGGCGCGCCCCGAGAGCCAGGTGATCAGGGCCGAGTGCCAGGTGTGCTCGATCACCCGGACGGCGGACAGCTGGGCGGGCGTCGGGTCGGTCAGGCCCATCGCGTCCAGGATGATCGCCGTCGTCTGCCGGGAGACCTGGTCCACCTCGGGGGAGACGCTGCGGTCGGCGAAGGTGAGGGCCCGGACCATCGCGTCGGCCAGGTGCGGCTCCCGCTGCAGGGCGCGGAAGGCCCGCATCAGGGTCTCGGCGACCCGTTCGGACGCCGTCTCGCCCGCCGGGGGCTTCTTGCGCAGCGTCCCGTGCATGTGCTCCAGCTGGTCCTGCATGGTCGCGACCAGCAGATGGACCTTGGACGGGAAGTAGCGGTAGAGGGTGCCCAGGGCCACCTGGGAGGACTCGGCCACCTCGCGCATCTGCACCGCGTCGAAACCGCCCCGGCTGGCCAGCTGGGCGCTCGCGTGCAGGATCCGGCGGCGCCGGGCCTCCTGCCGCTCGGTGAGCGGCGGGGTGGCCGATCCGGCGCCGATGTCCACCTTGGCTTCCGCAGGCATGGGTCCCGTCCGTGACAGTCGGTGAGGGCAGTGCTCAGGGCGAGTGATCAGACAGCATGGCAGGGGTTCCCGTCGTGGCGCGAATCACCTGATCCACTGCTCACTCCGCCCCTACCTGCCGGTAGATTCAGAGCCTCTTGAACGATCAAGTCTGAAACTTGTTCTAGATTAGCGTCCCGGCGTAACCTCACGGGAAAGTGCAGGGAGAAGGGGGCCCAGAGTGACCGCTGAGGCCAGGCGGGCGGGTGCCGACGAGGAACCCGCGGCCGACGGCGAGCGACCGCTCGACATCGCACTCCTCACCTATAAAGGGAACCCGTTCTGCGGCGGCCAGGGTGTCTACGTACGGCACCTGTCGCGCGAGCTGGCCCGGCTCGGGCACCGGGTCGAGGTCATCGGATCCCAGCCGTACCCCGTCCTCGACGTCCTCGGCGAGGGATACCCGGACCTCACCCTCACCGAGCTGCCCAGCCTCGATCTGTACCGCTCCCCGGACCCCTTCCGGACGCCCGGGCGGGGCGAGTACCGGGACTGGGTCGACGCCCTCGAGGTGGCCACCATGTGGACCGGCGGCTTCCCCGAGCCGCTGACCTTCTCCCTGCGCGCCCGCCGCCATCTGCGTGCCCGCGCCGGGGAGTTCGACGTCGTCCACGACAACCAGACCCTGGGATACGGCCTGTTGGGGGACATCGGCGCCCCCCTCGTCACCACCATCCACCATCCCATCACCGTCGACCGGCAGTTGGAGCTGGACGCCGCCGAGGGATGGAAACGGCGGTACTCCGTACGGCGCTGGTACGCCTTCACCCGGATGCAGAAGCGGGTCGCCCGCCGGCTGCCTTCCGTGCTCACCGTCTCCGGCACCTCCCGCCAGGAGATCGTCGACCACCTCGGCGTCCGCGAGGACCGCGTCCACGTCGTCCACATCGGCGCCGACACCGATCTCTTCGCGCCGAATCCGGCCGTCCCCCAGGTGCCCGGCCGGATCGTCACCACCTCCAGCGCGGACGTCCCGCTCAAGGGACTGGTCTTCCTCGTCGAGGCCCTCGCCAAGGTACGGACCGAGCACCCCGCCGCCCACCTCGTCGTCGTCGGCAAGCGGCCCACCGAGGGGCCCGTCGCGCAGGCCGTGGAGCGGTACGGCCTCGACGGCGCCGTCGAGTTCGTGAAGGGCATCTCCGACGCCGAGCTCGTCGACCTGGTCCGGTCGGCCGAGGTCGCCTGCGTGCCGTCGCTCTACGAGGGCTTCTCGCTGCCCGCCGCCGAGGCCATGGCGACCGGCACCCCGCTGGTCGCGACGACCGGCGGCGCGATCCCCGAGGTCGCCGGGCGTGACGGGGAGACCTGCCTGGCCGTACCGCCGGGCGACGCGGACGCGCTGGCCGCCGGGCTGAACCGGCTGCTGGGCGACGCGGAGCTGCGGCTGCGGCTCGGCCACGCGGGCCGTGAGCGGGTGCTGCGGCACTACACGTGGGCGCGCGCCGCGGAGGGCACGGTGGCCCGCTACCGCGAGGCGATCGCCCGCGCCGCGGGCGGAGCGGGCGGCCCGGGCGCCGCCGTGTCCGCCCGTTCGGAGGCCGCGGCCGTCGCCCCCTCCGCGCCCCGCAGTCCCGGCCGCTCAGCGGCCTCAGCTGGTGTTCGTGACGAGAGTGAAAGCAGGGCCACGTGCTGACCGTCGACTTCTCCCGGTTCCCGCTCGCGCCGGGCGACCGCGTCCTGGACCTCGGTTGCGGGGCAGGCCGGCACGCCTTCGAGTGCTACCGGCGCGGCGCCCGGGTCGTGGCCCTCGACCAGAACGCCGAGGAGATCCGCGAGGTCGCCAAGTGGTTCGCGGCGATGAAGGAGGCCGGCGAGGCCCCGGCGGGCGCGACGGCCACCGCCATGGAGGGCGACGCCCTGGCCCTGCCCTTCCCGGACGAGTCCTTCGACGTCGTCATCATCTCCGAGGTGATGGAGCACATCCCCGACGACAAGGGCGTGCTCGCCGAGATGGTGCGGGTGCTGAAGCCGGGCGGCCGGATCGCCGTCACCGTGCCCCGCTACGGCCCCGAGAAGGTCTGCTGGGCGCTCTCCGACGCCTACCACGAGGTCGAGGGCGGCCACATCCGCATCTACAAGGCGGACGAGCTGGTCGGGAAGATCAAGGAGGCCGGTCTGCGGCCGTACGGCAGCCATCACGCGCACGCGCTGCACTCGCCGTACTGGTGGCTGAAGTGCGCGTTCGGCGTCGACAACGACAAGGCGCTGCCGGTGCGGGCGTACCACAAGCTGCTGGTCTGGGACATCATGAAGAAGCCGCTGGCCACGCGCGTCGCCGAGCAGGCGCTGAACCCGGTCATGGGCAAGAGCTTCGTCGTGTACGCCACCAAGCCGCACCTGCCCACGGTCTCCGACAAGGCCGCGGTCTCCGACAAGGCCGGGGTGGCCGCCAAGTGACCACCCCCCGGACAGAACACCTCGTCCTGCCCGGGGTCCTCACCGCCGAGCAGGCCGCCGCGACCGTCCGCGGCATCCTCGCCGTGCAGCGGGAGGACGGCGCGATCCCGTGGTTCCGGGGACACCACCTCGATCCATGGGACCACACCGAGGCCGCGATGGCACTCGATGCGGCCGGGGAGCACGCGGCCGCCGAGCGGGCGTACGCCTGGCTCGCCGAGCACCAGAACGAGGACGGCTCCTGGTACGCGGCCTACGCCGACGGCGCGCACGACGACGTCACCGACCGCGCCCGCGAGTCCAACTTCGTCGCGTACCTCGCCGTGGGCGTCTGGCACCACTACCTGTCCACCGGGGACGACACCTTCCTCGACCGGATGTGGCCGGCCGTCTACGCGGCCGTCGAGTGGGTGCTGCGGCTGCAGCAGCCGGGCGGGGAGATCGGCTGGCGCCGCGAGGACGACGGCACGGCGACCAAGGACGCGCTGCTGACCGGCAGTTCGTCCGTCCATCACGCGTTGCGCTGTGCGCTCGCCATCGCCGAGCAGCGGGAGGAGCCGCAGCCGGACTGGGAGTTGGCGGTGGGCGCGCTGCGGCACGCGATACGGCAGCACCCCGAGCGGTTCCTGGACAAGGACCGGTACTCGATGGACTGGTACTACCCGGTGCTGGGCGGGGCGTTGACCGGTGCGGAGGCGGGCGCGCGGATCGAGAAGGACTGGGAGCGGTTCGTCGTGCCCGGGTTCGGGGTGCGGTGCGTCGTCCCCAACCCGTGGGTGACGGGCGGGGAGTCGGCCGAGCTGGCGCTGGCGCTGTGGGCGGTGGGGGAGTCCGACCGGGCGCTGGAGATCCTCCAGTCCATCCAGCATCTGCGGGACGCCGAGTCGGGGCTGTACTGGACGGGGTACGTCTTCGAGGACGACGCGATCTGGCCGCGGGAGCTGACGACGTGGACGGCGGGGTCGTTGTTGCTGGCGGTGGCCGCGCTCGGGGGGCATGACGCGACGTGTGCGGTGTTCGGGGGCGGGGAGCTGCCTTCCGGACTTGAGGTGGATTGTTGCGCCTAGTGGGGCGGGGGGAACTGTGGTACGGCGGGTGCGGCGCCGTGGGGGTTGGTCGCGCAGTTCCCCGCGCCCCTTACGGGGGCGCTTTCACTCGTGTCAGTGGCGGTGCATGCGGTTGGCGATCGCGTGGCCGATGAAGAGGTAGACCACCGCGGCCAGGCCGTAGCCGGCCACCACCCGCGCCCACGCCTTGTGGAAGGTGAACAGGTCGTGTGACCAGCCGGCCAGCCAGTCGGCCGCGTTGTGGACGAACTGGACCAGGCTGTTCGCCCGGTTCGCGTCCAACAGGTACATCAGGATCCACAGGCCCAGGATGAGGGCCATGACGTCGGCGACGATCGCGACGACCCGACCGGCCTGATTGGCACCGCGTTCAGAGGACATACCCTGCGCCTTGCCGCCGAAGGGTCTTTGAAACCTGAACGGCGTTCCCCCGAGTGGCGAGGTGCGGCCGTCTGGGTGAGGCTTCCGGAGGAAGGAACCGCTCGGGGAGGACATCGAGACTCACGGGAGGACCCCGTGCCCGTACCGATACGACGCCTCGTCGTCACGCTCACCCTCTGCTGCGCCCTGGTCGCCGGTGTCACCGCCTGCGGCGGCAGCACCCGGAGCAAGTCCGTCGACACCGGTATGGTGGCGGCCCCGGTGGCCGACACGCCCAGTCCGAGTACGTCCGCGCAGAAACAGAGACTCGCCAAGACGCGGTTCGTCGCCAACGCGGGTCTCGCCGCGGGCGCGACCTACCAGTGGATCGTGAAGCCGTGGAAGGCCGGCAAGTTCAAGAAGGGCGCCCACGGCCGTACCTTCGCCCTGATCAAGGCCGCCGCCGCGGGCGGGTTCGCCTACAACCGGCTCAAGGCCGCCAAGCGGAACGCCGAGGGCGACCCGTTGCTGTCCAAGGCCATCGCACCGCTCTCCGCCGCGATCGACGGGCTGAAGGACCTGCCGGCCAAGCTCCGCAAGGGCGACCCGAACGCGGCGAGTTCGTTCAACGACGTCATCAACAGCGTGAAGGAAGCCGGGAAGAGCGCGGGAGCGCCGGTCACCGACCAGGTGCCCTCGGCGGCTCAACTCACCCACTAGCGAACGGAGTTGTGGGTAGTGCGGCGCCGGTGTGCCGTTCGCCCCGTGTTCGGCCGGAGTTGACGCTTCCGGCGGGGACTGTTCGAGGCGGTGCCCGATGATCCTGCCCCCGGAGAGGCAGGAGCGCAGGTGTCCGACTCCAGACCCGTCACCGCCGACGAGCCCCGGCTCGGCATAGGCCGAAGACCCCGGCGCCGCTTCCCCCGCCGCGTCCTGCTCGCCCTTCCGCTGGCCCTGGCCGGCCCGCTCTCCCTGCTGCTCCCCGCCGACGTGCCCCGGCCCTACCGGAGCGTCGTCACCATCGAGGCCAAGATGGCCTCCAAGTCCGACTTCTTCAAGGACCGCGAGGTACAGCGGCTGCTGCTCAGGCACGGCATCCGGGTGGACATCCACCGCCTCGGCTCCCGGGGCATCGCCACCCAGTCCCTCAAGGGCATGGACGTCGTCTTCCCGTCCGGCCAGCCCGCCGCGAAGATGATCCTCGACCGGCAGCACGGCACGAGCGCGAGGTCCGCGCGCCCCTTCGTCACCCCGCTCGTCCTCGCGACCTTCCGGGACTACGCCAAGACCCTGGTGAAGGCCGGGGTGGCACACCCCCAGCCCGGCTCGGACGCGGACCACACCCTCTACTACGACCTCGACATGCGCCGCTTCATGGGGCTGCTCGACGGCAAGGACGACCCGAAGAGCCTCAAGGACGGCTCCGGCCGCAAGGCCGACACCTGGAACGGCATCGGCTACCACAAGGTCAGCGGCCGCAGCAACAGCGGCCGGGTGCTGGTGCGCACCTCCAGCGTCTGCGAGTCCAACTCGGCCGGCACCTATCTGAGCATCCTGTCCTTCGTCGCGGGCGGGAACACCACCCCCGGCACGACGGACACCGACGACCCCGAGGCCGCCTCCGCCGCCGTGCGCAGGCTCGCCGAGAAGGTCAGGCCCCTGATCGACCTCCAGGGCATGTGGGCCGACGAACAGGCCGACAGCTACTTCTCCGACCTGGGCGAGAGCATCGCACCCGTCTCGGTCATCTACGAACACCAGTACCTGGCCCACCAGATCGAGTACCACGACAGGTACCACCGGCAGGACACCGGCCGCGTCCTGCTCTACCCCACCCCCTACGCCCTCACCGAGCCCCAGCTGATCTCCCTGAGCCCCAAGGGCGACCGGCTCGTCGACCTGATGCAGAGCGACCCCGAACTCCGCGACCGCGCCGTCGAACTCGGCTTCCGGGTGCGGTTCAGCGGCGAGGACGGCACCAGCGAGCGGCTCAACGCGTACCTGCGCGACCACGGCATCCAGGTACCCCGGCAGAACACCGACCGGACCAAGGTGTACGAGCCCGCCCTGGACGTCCTGGAGGACATCATCACCTACGTCGGCGACTGCCCGCCGCCGGTCGAGGACGACCAGTGAGCCGGTACGCACGGGCCGTTCGCACCGCCTGCCTGGCCCTCGCCCTGCTCCTGCCCGCCGCCCTCACCACCGCGTGCGGCGGGGGCGACGACGCCCGGGTCACCCTGCGCGTCCTCGCCAGCCCCGAACTCGCCGACGTGGCACCGCTGCTGGACGACCTCGCACGGGACACCGGGGTGCGCCTCGACATGTCGTACGAGGCCACCGCCGACCTGGCCGGGCAGCCGGCCGCCGCCGGGACGCCGTCGCACTCCTCGGACTCCTCGGACTCCTCTTACTCTTCGTACGACCTCGCCTGGCCGGTCTCGGACCGGTCGTTCCTGCTGCGGCTGCAGGCGTCGGGGAAGAGCACGGCACGGCCCGAGTCGACGCCGATCATGCGCTCCCCGGTCGTGGTCGGGCTCACCCCCTCGGTCGCCCAGCGGCTCCGCAAGGGGGTGCCCGGGTCCCGGCTGACCTGGGCCGACATCGCGGACGCGGCCGCCCGGGGCGTCGTACGGTTCGGGATGGCCGACCCGCGGCGCAGCGACACCGGGCGGGCCGCGCTGGTCGGCGTGGCCACGGCGGCGGCCGGCACCGGCAGCGCACTGCGCGCACAGGACGTCTCCTGCGACCGGCTGCGGGGCTTCCGCTCCGGCCAGACCCTGACCGGCGCCAGCTCCCGCGACCTGCTCGCCGGCTACCCGGCCCACCAGGACCGGGCCAACGCCCTGATCGCCCACGAGTCCGAACTGCTCTCCCTGAACGCCACGAAGAAGCTCCGCGAACCCCTGGAGATCGTCCGTCCCGACGACGGCATGGTGCTCTCCGACTTCCCGCTGCTGCTCCTCCACCCCGCGCAACGGGAGGCGTACCGCAAGGTGGTGGACTGGCTGCTCGGCGCCGACGCACAGCGCAGGCTGATGGAGACGACGCACCGGCGGCCGGTCAATCCGGACGTCACCCCGGCACCCGCGCTGCGCGCCTCCGTCGGCAACGCCCTGTCCTTCCCGGACCGGCTCGCCGTCGTCGAGCAACTGGTCGACGACTACGGCGATCCCACCGACCCGACCGCCGACCAGGTGGTGTTCCTGCTGGACTTCTCCACCTCGATGCGCGGCAGGCGGATCGCCGGACTGCGCGCCGCGTTCGCGGGGCTGAGCGGCGCCGACCGGTCCGCCGGCGGCAAGTTCACCCGCTTCTACCGCGGGGAGCGGCTCACCGTCGTCCGCTTCGGCGGCCGGGTCCTGCAGGAGCGCACGGTGACCGTCCGCGACGACGCCGATCTGCGCGCCCTCGGCCGGGTGGTCGCCGACGGCGGCTTCGACGACGCCACCGCCGTGTGGTCGGCGCTGGACCGCGGCTACCGGATCGCCGCCGACGCGGTGCGCGCACAGCCCGAACGGCCCGTGGCGATCGTCCTGATGACCGACGGCGAGAGCAACTCCGGTCTGTCGTACGGGGAGTTCCTGCGCCGGTACGAGGCACTCGGCCGCACGGCCCAGGCGGTGCCGACGTTCACCGTTCCGTTCGGAGAGGCCGACGCCGGCGCCCTGGAGCGGGCCGCCACGGCCACCGGGGGCCGTATGGTCGATGCCGGGCTCTCCTCCCTCTCCGAGGCCTTCAAGGAGATCCGTGGCTGCCGTTGACAGCGAGTGGTGGGGCGTGTGGGGGTGGCCGTGGGCCCTCCTGTGGGCGCTGACGGTCCTGGGCTGGGCGGTCCTCGCCGGGTACGGCGTGACGGTGTTCGTCCGCCGGCGGCGCAGCCGCGGGGGCGGGCGGACCGTCCACGGCATGTGCTTCTACCTGCACGAGCAGCGGGTCATGGACCTCTTCCAGAGCGGCGGCTTCGCGGCGGCCCTGGAGCAGGAGGTCGCCGACCGCACCAACGTCACCACCGGGTTCGGGCTCAGGGGCCGGCTCGGCATCGGGGACGGGAGCGCGACCCAGGACATCACCCGGGAACGCGTCACGAAGTACGTCAGGCAGAACACCCCGATCACCGTGATCAGGCTGCTCATGGACACCATGCGCAAGGAGGACGTGGTCGTCGACGCCGACCTGCTCACCGACCGGCTCGTGCCCAACCGGGCGCTCGGCGAGCGGCTGCGGGAGCGGCACGCCGAGCGGGTCGCGCTGAGCGACGTGATGTCGGAGTTCGTCTGGGTCACCGGCCGCTTCACCGCCCGCAGGCTGGGCGACCGCACCCTGGTGCTGCGGGCCGGCTACGGGGTGGCCCCGGACGAGCCGGCCCACGTCAGGATGACCTGCTCGGTCTCCGGGGTCCGCGAGGAGTTCCGGGACGAGGAGTACCCGGACGGCGTCGAGTTCCAGGCTCGCTGCCTGGGCAAGGTGCGCAGCTGGAACCGCCAGGCCCGGGAGCTGACCCTGGACCCGCTCGCCGTCTTCCGCTGAACCGCCGACGCCGGACAGCCGCTAGGAGTTGAGCTCGGCCAGCACCCGCAGGGTGTGCGGGTCCGGTGCCAGGGCCAGCAGGTCGGTCACCGGGCCCTTGCGCCACAACTCCAGCCGCTCGGCGATGCGTTCGCGCGGGCCGACCAGCGAGATCTCGTCGGCGAACGCGTCCGGCACCGCCAGCACGGCCTCCTCCCGCCGCCCGGACAGGAACAGCTCCTGGATCCGCCGCGCCTCCTCCTCGTACCCCATGCGGGCCATCAGGTCGGCGTGGAAGTTGCGGGCCGCGTGGCCCATGCCGCCGATGTAGAAGCCGAGCATGGCCTTCACGGGCAGCAGCCCCGCCGCCACGTCGTCGCAGACCTTGACCTGCGCCATGGGCGCGACCAGGAAGCCCTCCGGGAGGTCGGCGACCGCCGGGCCGTACACCTCGGGCCGGCTCGGCGCCCAGTACAGCGGCAGCCAGCCGTCGGCGATCCGGACCGTCTGGGCGACGTTCTTCGGCCCCTCGGCGCCGAGCAGGACCGGCAGGCCGGCCCGGAGCGGGTGGGTGATCGGCTTCAGCGGCTTGCCGAGGCCGGTCGCGTCCGGCCCCCGGTACGGGAGGGGGTGGTAGCGCCCGTCCACCGCCACCGGCCCTTCCCGGCGCAGCACCTGGCGTACGACGTCCACGTACTCCCTGGTCGCGGTCAGCGGCGACGTCGGGAACGGGCGGCCGTACCAGCCCTCGACCACCTGGGGCCCGGACAGTCCGAGCCCCAGCAGCATCCGGCCCCCGGACAGATGGTCCAGGGTCAGCGCGTGCATCGCGGTGGTGGTCGGCGACCTGGCCGCCATCTGGGCAACGGCCGTACCCAGCTTGATCGTCGAGGTCTGCGCGGCGATCCAGGTGAGCGGGGTGAAGGCGTCCGAGCCCCAGGACTCCGCCGTCCACACCGAGTCGTACCCGAGCCGCTCCGCCTCCCGCGCCAGCGGCACATGGTCCGCGGAGGGCCCGCGCCCCCAGTAGCCGAGTGCCAACCCGAGCCGCATGGCCGCCTCCTGACCGCACGTCGGACAATCGCCGGGCGACTGTACGACAACGGCCCCTCACCCGGAAGGGCAAGGGGCCGTATGCGCCGGGCTGTTCAGCCGCGCTGGATCCCGGAGGTGTCCTGCAGCACGCCGCGGCGGCCGTCCTGGGTCTGGGCCACCAGCGCGACACCGCGCTGTTCGACCGCCAAGTACCAGGTGCCGGGCGCCAGTTCGGCGATCGGGGCGGTCGAGCCGTCCTCCGCGAACAGCGGCCGCGCCACCGGGACGGCGAACCAGAACGGCGAGAAGTCCGCGGCCGGCTGCGGCTGTTGCGGCGCGGCGGCCGGGGGCTGCTGCTGGCCGTACGGCTGGCCGGGCTGCGGCTGGGCGCCGTAGGGCTGGCCGGGCTGCGGGGCAGCGGCACCCGGGTAGCCGTAGCCGCCGGGGGGCTGGGCGCCGTAGGGCTGCGGGGCCGGCGGCTTGGGGGCCGGGACCAGGGCCGCCTGGAGGGCGGGGACGAGCGGGGTGGCGATCGCGGCCGCGGCCAGCACCAGCGTCGCGATCAGGCCGAGGATCAGACCGGAACCGGCGCCGATGTCGGCGCCGTTGAACTGGTCGCTGAACGCGCCCAGCGGGTCGATGGTCGACCAGAACGCCGTCCACACGGAGAACACGGTGAGGCCGACGCCGATCTGGCCCAGGTCGAGGCCGACGAACTTGAACGGCTGCGGCAGTGCCCGGGCGAGGACGATCAGGACCGCGCCGGCGATGCCGCCGACGTACATGCTCATCACCAGGCCGAGGTTGTCCCAGGCGTTCGGGGCACCGCTGCCGGACTTGTCGAACGTGTCGAGGAACGACGCGACGAACAGCAACACCGCTGCTCCGATCACCGCGCCGTCGCCTCTAGTGAGGGAGCGGATATTCACTTCAGGTCCTTCGTGGGTCGTCTCGTCGGCGGAGGAGGCGTCGCGGGGATCTGCCCCTCATCATAGGAATCGATCGTAGGAAGGACACTATCGTCCGAACGATCAGGGTGTCCGCCCGGAGGGGCCCGCCGTTGCCTACCCGCGCAGGAAACTCACGATTCCCTCAGAGATTCCCTGCGCCGCCTTCTGCCGCCAGGCACCGCTGGTCAACAGTGCCGCGTCCTTGCTATCGCGCATGTTGCCGCACTCGATGAACACCTTGGGAACCGTTGACAGATTGAGACCGCCGAGATCCTTGCGTACGTCGAGACCGGTGCCGTTGCCGACGTAGTTGGACGGCGCGCTGCCCGTGACCCTCGCGAAGTCGGTCTCGACGCGCTCGCCGAGGGCGCGGGAGGAGGCGAGGATCGGGCGGGTGTCGGCGGCGCCGGAGTGCACGGAGGCCGGGAGGATGACGTGGAAGCCGCGGTCGCCCTCCGGGGCGCCGTCCGCATGGATGGAGATCGCCGCGTCGGCGTGCGCGGCGTTGCCGATCTCGGCCCGCTTGTTCACGCACGGTCCCCAGGCGGGCCGGTCCCCGTCGTGGGTGAACTTCACCGTGGCACCCTGCCGCTCCAGCAGGGTCCGCAGCCGGTGCGCGACGTCGAGGGTGAAGCGGGCCTCGGTGTACCCGGCGTTGGTGGAGGTGCCCGTCGTGTCGCACTCCTTCCAGTTCGTCCCGATGTTCACCTGCTGGTTGATCTCGGACGTGTGCTGGAAGTTCCCCGGGTTGTGCCCCGGGTCGATGACGACGACCTTGCCCCGCAACGGTCGGGCCGCACTCGCGCTCGGGCTCGCACCGGGCACCTTGGCGTCGTCGGACGGCGCCGCGGCCGCCGACTCGGGCACCGCGGAGCCCGCCTGCCCGGCACCGCCCCCGCCGGGCTTGCCGACCCCCTCGTACAGCACCCAGCCGAGCAGTGCACCGGGCACCAGCGCGGCGAGACCGACGGCGAGCGGCGCCCGCCGGAACCGGCGCTGCTGCGGGGGATCGAATTCCGGTCCTGTGTACGACACGTCTGCGACTCTAACCGCGCCCTCAGATCCCCGCCCCCGTTCGCCGCAGGACGCGCAGCGAGTCGTGGGCCGAGACCTCGGTGAAGGCGCCCGACCCCAGGGCGCGGAGGTAGACGCGGTACGGGGCCTGCCCGGTGAACTCGTCCTGCGGGTCCGGGAAGACATCGTGGATCAGAAGGAGGCCGCCTTGGGCCACATGGGGGGCCCAGCCCTCGTAGTCGGCGGTGGCGTGCTCGTCGGTGTGGCCGCCGTCGATGAAGACGAAGCCGAGCGGGGAGTTCCAGAACGCGGCGATCTGCGGGGAACGGCCGACGACGGCGACGACGTGGTCCTCCAGGCCCGCCCGGTGCAGGGTGCGGCGGAAGGCGGGCAGCGTGTCCATCAGCCCGATCTCCGGGTCGACCGTCTCCGGGTCGTGGTAGTCCCAGCCCGGCTGCTGCTCCTCGCTGCCCCGGTGGTGGTCGACGGTGAGCGCGGTGACCCCGGCCGCGCGGGCCGCGTCGGCCAGCAGGACCGTCGAGCGCCCGCAGTACGTCCCGACCTCCAGCAACGGGAGGCCGAGCCGCCCCGCCTCGACGGCGGCCGCGTACAGGGCGAGCCCCTCACCGACGGGCATGAACCCCTTCGCCGCCTCGAACGCGGCCAGGATCTCGGGCTTGGGGGCTGCCGCGGTCATGGGCTTCCTCTCACTCCTCACGCGTACGACTCACTTGTGACGCGTACGACTGACTCGTGACGCGTACGACTCACTCGTGACGCGTGACTCCTGACACGTGACTCGTACGACTGTCCGGACCTCCATGCTGCCGCACCCGCTCCGCGGGCCGGCCGGCCGGGGTGCGCGGCAGCGCCGCCGGCGCGCCCCGGGCGGCGCTGCCCGGGGACCGCCGGAGCGCGCCACGCCCGCCAAGCCGGTTGTGTGGCACGGAAGTTGGCCGCGGGGGCTGGCTCTGAAGTGCACTCCAAGACCTACACTGACGCCGCCAACCCACCCCACACCTGTGACGGAGCACCGGCATGCGCTATCGCGTCCTCGGCAAGACCGGCATCGAGGTCAGCACCCACTGCCTGGGCACGATGATGTTCGGAGGCATCGGCAACCCCGACCACGAGGACGGTGCCCGCGTCATCCACGCGGCGCTCGACGCCGGCATCAACTTCGTGGACACCGCCGACATGTACTCGGCCGGTGAGTGCGAGGAGATCGTCGGCAAGGCGCTCAAGGGCAGGCGCGACGACGTGGTGCTGGCCACGAAGGTGCACTTTCCGCTGGGGGAGGGCCGCAACCGCAGCGGCAACTCGCGCCGCTGGATCCTCAAGGCCGTCGAGGACAGCCTGCGGCGGCTGGACACCGACTGGATCGACCTCTACCAGGTGCACCGCCCCGACCACACCACCGACATCGAGGAGACGCTGTCCGTCCTCGGCGACCTGGTGACGGCGGGGAAGATCCGGGCGTTCGGCTGCTCCACGTTCCCCGCCGAGGACCTCGTCGAGGCACATCACGTGGCGGAGCGGCGCGGGCTGATGCGGATGCGCACGGAGCAGCCGCCGTACTCGCTGCTCGCCCGCGGCATCGAACGGGCCGTGCTGCCCACCGCGCAGCGCCTCGGCATGGGCGTGCTGACCTGGTCGCCGCTCGCCTCCGGATTCCTCTCCGGCGCCCACCGCGAGGGCCGGCCGGTCGACCTCACCACGGGCCGGGCCAAGCTCTCTCCGCAGCGCTTCGACCCCGCCGCTCCCGGCAACGCCGCGAAGTACGCGGCCGTCGAGCGGCTCGTCGCGCTCGCCGAGGAGGCGGGCTGCACCCTGCCGGAGCTGGCCGTCGCCTTTCCGCTGGTGCACCCGGCCGTGACCTCGGTGATCATCGGCCCGCGCACGATGGACCAGCTCACCGCGCTCCTCAAGGGGGCCGAGCTGGTCCTCGACGACGAGGTGCTCGACCGCATCGACGACATCGTGGCCCCCGGCACCGACCTCTACCGGGCCGACGGCGTCTGGCAGCCACCGTCCCTCACCACCCCGACCGCCCGCAGGCGCCCGGCGGGGGAGCGCGCGGCAGCGGGCTGAACCGGGCGCGGCGCCCTCGGCAGCGCCCCGAAGGGGCGCGGGGAACTGCGCGACCAGCCACGACGGCGCCGCAGTCGGCAGACGGCGCAGCGGAGCGCGCGGGTCCCGCAGCAAGCGGGGGTGACCGCGTCGTACTCGCGGCCACCCCCACGGAGTGCTACGCGCTGACCGTCTCCCCCGGCAGCGCCAGGTCCAGGTCGACCGCGCGGTCGTCCCCGGCGTGGGTCGCCGACGAGGCGAGCGGACCGTGACCCGCGGCCTTCGCGGCCAGGACGTACGCCCCCTCGGCCGGCACCGCGAGCGCGTACGTGCCGTCCTCGGCGGACAGCGTCGCCCCCGCCTGCCGCCCCCGTCGGTCGATCAGGGTCACCTTGGCGCGGGCCACCGGCACGCCCGCGGCGTCCAGGACCCGGCCGCGGAAGCCCCGCAGCACCTCCTCGGCGCCCGCGAGCACGGCGTCCTCCTCGCTGCTGGCCCGCAGCTGCGTGTGCTGGGCGACCTCGGCCGGCCGGCTCCGCTTCGGCAGCAGCAGGGCGAGCACCAGGCCCACCGCGACCGCGCCCGTGGCGATCAGGAACGAGACCCGGAAGCCGTGCATGGTCGGGACGGCGACACCGCCCACGTGGTTCGCCGTGTTGGCCAGCACCATGCCGATGACGGCGCTGGACACGGACGTACCGATGGACCGCATCAGCGTGTTGAGGCCGTTCGCCGCGCCGGTCTCCGAGGCCGGGACCGCGCCGACGATGAGCGCCGGGAGGGAGGAGTAGGCGAGGCCGATGCCGGCGCCGAGGACGACCGCGATGACCAGGCTCTGCCAGGCCGCGCTCATCAGGCCGAGACCGGCGCCGTAGCCGATGCCGATGATCAGCATGCCGAGGATCAGGGTGGTCTTCGGGCCGTACTTGGCGGAGAGGCGGGCGTAGACCGGCGCCGTGAACATCATCGTCAGGCCCAGCGGGGCGACCAGCAGACCGGCGGTGACCATCGACTGGCCGAGGCCGTAGCCGGTGGCCTTCGGGAGCTGGAGCAGCTGCGGCAGGACCAGCGAGACGACGTAGAAGCTGACGCCGACCATGATCGAGGCGAGGTTCGTGAAGAGCACCGCCGGGCGGGCCGTGGTGCGCAGGTCGACCAGCGGGGCGGAGTGGCGCAGTTCGAAGACGCCCCAGAGGAGGAGGACGGCCACCGAGGCGGCGAACAGGCCCAGCGTGGTGCCGGACGACCAGCCCCAGTCGCTGCCCTTGGTGATGGGCAGCAGGAGCAGCACCAGACCGGCCGACAGGCCGATCGCGCCGGCCACGTCGAAGGAGCCCTCCGCGCGCATCGGGGATTCCGGTACGACGAGGAAGGTCAGGGCTATGGAGAGCACGCCGAGGCCGGCCGCGCCGTAGAACAGGGCGTGCCAGTCCATGTGCTGCGCGACCAGGGCCGCGGCGGGCAGCGCGAGGCCGCCGCCGACGCCGATCGAGGAGCTCATCAGGGCCATCGCCGAGCCGAGCTTCTCGCGCGGCAGCATGTCGCGCATCAGGCCGATGCCCAGCGGGATCGCGCCCATGGCGAAGCCCTGGAGGGTCCGGCCCGCGATCATCGTGAGCAGGTCACTGGTGAGCGCGCTGACCAGCGCGCCGACCACCATCACGGCGAGGCTCAGGACCAGCATCCGCCGCTTGCCGTAGAGGTCGCCGAGGCGGCCCATGATCGGGGTGGCCACGGCGCCCGACAGCAGCGTCGAGGTCAGGACCCAGGTGGCGTTGCTGGGTTCGGTGCCCAGCAGCTGCGGGAGGTCCTTGATGACCGGAACGAGCAGGGTCTGCATCACCGCGACCACGATGCCCGCGAAGGCGAGGACCGGGACCACGGCCCCGCTCGCGCCCCGGGTGGGCTGGTCGGTCGTGTGCGTCATGGGGTGGGGCCTCCGGGCCGAGAGAGTGACGGGAAGTACGGCATGCGTGCGGGATAAGTGCACGGTAAACCTCGTATGCACAGGCAACTATTCCGTCGCTTCGAGCTGCTAACGAATCCTTGACCGTCCCATGGGTTTCTGATCCACCGTCAGGGTCTGGCCTGTTTGTGGAACGTGTTCTAATCTCCCGCGTCATGGCTGCTGTGAAGGCGTATGTCGCCGGGGTCGGAATGACCAAGTTCGAGAAGCCCGAGAGTCGGGACTGGCAGTACTGGGACATGGTCCGGGAGGCCGGCGGCTCCGCGCTCGCCGACGCCGGGATCACCTACCGCGAGGTGGAACAGGTTCCCGTCGGCTACTGTTTCCAGCCCTCCACCGCGGGCCAGCGCGCCGCCTATGAACTGGGTCTCACCGGCGTCCCCGTCTACAACGTCAACAACAACTGCGCCACCGGCGCGACCGCCCTGATGCTCGCCCGCCAGCTGGTCGAGGGCGGAGCGGCCGACTGCGTCCTGGCCCTCGGCTTCGAGAAGATGAAAAGGGGCGCGCTCGGGAGCGGGGCCGACGGGGGCGACTTCTCGACCTCCCCCGTCGCCCGGCACTACGGCGTCATGGCCGCCCGGCACGGCTTCGAGATGACCCCGCCCACCGCGCAGATCTTCGGCGACGCGGCCCGCGAGCACATGGAGCGGTACGGCACGACCGAGGCACAGCTCGCCGCAGTGGCCGCCAAGAACCACCGGCACTCCGCGGACAACCCGTACGCCCAGTTCCAGGACGTGTACGACGTCCCCGGCATCCTCGCCTCCCGCACCGTCCACCGCCCGCTCACCAAACTCCAGTGCTCGCCCACCTCCGACGGCGCGGCGGCGGCCGTGGTCGTCTCCGAACGGTTCGCCGAACGGCGCGGGCTCACCGGGCTCGTCGAGATCGTCGCGCAGGCGATGACGACCGACACCGAGGAGTCCTTCGCGTCCGGCTCGTGCATCGACGTCGTCGGACAGCCGATGTCCCGGGCGGCGGCCCGCCAGGTGTACGACCGCGCCGGCCTCGGCATCGAGGACGTCGACGTGGTCGAACTGCACGACTGCTTCTCGGTCAACGAACTGCTGACCTACGAGGCGCTCGGCATGTGCGCCGTCGGCGAGTCGGGCAAGCTCGTGGAGTCCGGCGCCACGACGTACGGCGGGCGCTGGGTGGTGAACCCCTCCGGCGGGCTCATCTCCAAAGGGCATCCACTGGGCGCGACCGGGCTCGCACAGACCGCCGAACTGGTCTGGCAGCTGCGCGGCTCGGCCGGGGACCGGCAGGTGCCCGGCGCCCGGGTGGGGCTCGCGCACAACATCGGACTGGGCGGGGCGGCCGTGGTGACGCTGTTCCGGACGGCGGCGTAGGCCGTAGGAGCGGGCCGTACGACCGGGGACCTAGGGCCGGGCGGGCCGAAAAGCCGATACAAGGACCGCAGCCGGGCTGGGAGCATGACACTCATGCTCGAAGCCGCGGACGACCCACGAATATCCCGCCGTACTGTCGGCGATGTTCTGCATTTGACATCCTCCCCCTCTCAAAAGAGGAGGATTCCAACCCAGGTGGGTTGAGGTTCACGGGCGCTCGAACGGCCGATGGCCGCTGTCACCCCTCCGGCACCGGCTGATTTGCCGGGGGCGGGGGATCCCGCCCTGTCCTGCCGCGACGTTGATACTTGCGTTCTCATCGGCATTGCAGGTGAACCCGCAGGACACGCAGACGAAGTCGGCTTGGCTCTTGCGCGACTTCTTCTCGATCCAACCACAGGCACTGCACCGCAGACTCGTGTACGGCGCGGGCACATCCTCGACCCGGCCCGGAGCCTTCTGCTCGGTGCGCCGCCTCAGCAGACCCCAGCCCTGAGCAAGGATGCCCCGGTTCAGCCCGGCCTTCTGCCGGACGTTCTTACCCGGCTCGGTGATGGTTCCCTTCGCCGAGCGGGTCATGTTCTTGATGTTCAGCTTCTCGAAGCGGATCACGTCGTAGGTGCGGGCAAGCATGGTGCTGGTCTTCTCGCACCAGTCCTTGCGCCGGTTCGCCTCACGTGCCTTCAACCGGGCGGCCTTCGCGTACTCGGTGGCCCTGGCACCACTTCCCTTGGGCGCACGAACTGCGCGCCGCTTGTGCTTGCGGATCTGCGCGCGCTCCTTGACCGTGAGCTGCGGGCAGTTCAGCTTCCGGCCGTCGGACAGAGCGGCCGTGATGGTAACGCCCCGGTCGATGCCGATGACCCCGTCGGCCGTCGGCGCGTCGATCGGTGTGGGGACGACGGCGAACGCCACATGCCACTGCCCGTTGCAGAAGGTGACCCGGAACGTCTTCGCGGCAGGCAGTGCGGCACGAGTGAGACGGAAACGCACCCAGCCACAGCCGGGCACTTTCACCCGCGCCCACCGCCGGTTGAGCTTCTGCACGACCACGGAACGGCCCATGACCTGCTTACCGTTCTTCGGGTTCAGCTTCGCGCTGCCGTCGGGCTCGTACTCGGGTACGCGATCAGTACCGATGACACGGAAACCCTCGTGCACGTGCTTCCTGCGCCAGGTCGGCTCACCAAAGCCGGAGGCAAAGCGAGCGTTCCTGGCCTTGGCGAAGTCCCTCAGGGCCTGCTGCTGCACGTCCGCATTCCCGGCGGCAAGCCACTCGTTCTCGGCACGCGCTTCGGTCAGCTGGCGGCACTGCTCCGCAAAACCCGGCCCGGACCCCCGGCCCGGCCTCCAGTACGCATGTTGCTCCACAGCCAGATTCCACACGTACCGGGCGTGCGCGCAGTGCAGCAGCATCTGCTCCGCCTGCGCAGACGTCGGGTACATCCGGAAACGTGACATGCCGTGAACCTAGCCACCCCGTTCCCCACCCACGTATGTCTTCGATCAACATCACCCATGAGAGTGACCCACACACCATGCCCCCAGGGAATCCCCGGCCACAAAGCCCTCGACTTGCCACCACCGACCATCCGAGGCCGCCCTCAGGCCTGTGCGCGGAGACGAGGAATTGCCCTGGCGGCTACTCATCCCTGTCCCGCTCCGCGGGAGCACGCATTCACCCCGGCCCCGAAGGGCGGGGCGCCCTGCGCGAAGGACCCCGCTGGCCGCGCTGGCCACGTCCGGGGCGGCGCCGGCCGAGGCCGGGCTGCTCTCGGGGCTGGTCAACACCTCGCGGACGATGGGCGGTTCGCTGGGACTCGCGGTGATGTCGACGATCGCGGCGGCCAGGACGGGCCCGGACGGCGGGGCGGCCGCCCTGACCCAGGGGTACGCGGCGGCCTTCCGCACCAGCACCGGGCTGCTGCCGGCCGGGGCGGTCCTGATGCTGCTGTGGCTGCCGCGCCGGACGGTCTTCGCGAAGTAGACCGGGGCGCCGTCGCGACGTAGGCCGGAGGGCGGTCGCGGAGTGGGCCGGAGAATTCTGGCGCGGCGGGCAACGGTCCGGGCGGCTCGTGGACTCCTTCTTGTATCTAGGAGGTGCCCATGGGGGAGCGGAAGGACGCTCGGAACGAGGAGTTCCAGAGCTTCATGGTCGGCCGCTGGCCGCGGCTGTTGCGTACGGCATTTCTCCTCACGGGGGAGCAGCACGCCGCCGAGGACCTGGTCCAGTCGACGCTCGAACAGGTCTTCGTGGCCTGGCGGAGGGTCGGCTCGGCCGACGACCCGGAGGCGTACGTGCGGCGCGTGATGATCAACGCGCACGCGCGCAGGCACAGAAGGAAACTCAAGGAGTTCCTCGCACCGAAGGACGACTCGGGCCTGGTGCGCGAGGTGCCGGACACGGGGGACCGGATCGCCCAGGCCGACGACCGCAGCACCCTGCTCAAGGCGCTCGCCGAGCTGCCGCCACGGCAGCGGGAGGCGGTGGTGCTGCGCTACTGGGAGGACCTGACGGAGACCCAGGCGGCGGAGGCGATGGGCTGCTCGGTCGGCACGGTCAAGAGCAATGCGGCCAAGGGGATCGCGAAACTCCGTGCCATACCGGGACTGGCCGACACGGTGACGCAGGGAGGGCGCAAGTGATGAGCGGGAACCGGGAGAACCACGGCATGACACAGACGGAGTCGGACATCGCCCTCCTCCTCGCGGACGCCGCGGACGAGGTCGAGATCGGTATAGCCCCCGTCCAGTCGGTGCTGCGCGGCGGGCGTCGGCGCCGGGCACGGCGGTGGGCGGTGGCGGCCACGGCGGTGGTGGTGCTGGGCGGTTCGGCGGGGGCCACGCTGGCGTTCGCGGGGCTGCCCGGGGAGCACCGGACACAGGTGGCCACCCAGGTACGGCACGTGCTGAAGCCTCAGGTCACGGAGCTGGCCCACGGCACGGACCAGGGCAAGCGCTGGCGCGTGGTGTTGTCCGTATGGGGAGCGCCGCGTGACAAGGCGGAGGCGGTCACGCAGCTGGACGCGATGCGGAAGTTCGGCATCGATGCCGACGCGCTGCCCGACCTCGCGCATCTGGTCGGCAGGACTTCGTACTTCGCGAGCCTGTACGACGGCGACGGCAGCGGCTCCAGGGAGGTGCTCTTCGACAGCGTCACCCGGTGGGACCGGATGGCGGGCCGGGACATCGTGTTCGACTCCCTGCCGCTGAGGAAGGGCGACGCCGAGAAGGACGACCGGCTCGTGGTGGGGCGGGTCGCCAAGACCGCTCAGCTGGTCGAGTGCTACTTCGACGGCGGCACGAAGGTCATCGTCCGGCCCACCGTCGCCGCCGGCTCCCCGGTGGGCTGGTTCGTGTGCCTGGGGCCGGCGGGGCAGGGGAACAACACGGCGGGGGTGATCAAGTAGCTCACAGCCACCCCTGCTGCCGGGCCTCCCGTACCGCCTCCGCGCGGTTGCGGGTGCCGGTCTTGCCGATCGCGGCGGAGAGGTAGTTGCGGACCGTCGACTCCGACAGATGCAGCTTCGCCGCGATGTCGGCGACGGTCGCGCCGTCCACCGATGCCTTCAGCACGTCGCACTCGCGGGCGGTGAGCGGGCTCGGCCCGGCGCTGAGCGCGGCCGCGGCGAGCGCCGGGTCGACCACGGTCTCCCCGGTGAGCACCCGCCGGATCGCCTGGGCGAGTTCCTCCACCGGCCCGTCCTTGACGAGGAACCCGGCCGCCCCGGCCTCCATCGCCCGGCGCAGATAGCCCGGCCGCCCGAAGGTGGTGAGGATCAGCACCCGGCAGTCCGGCGCCTGCTCGCGCAGCTCCGCCGCCGCCTCCAGGCCGCTGATGCCCGGCAGTTCGATGTCGAGGAGGGCCACGTCGGGCCGGTGCAGCAGCGCCGCGTCCGTGATCGCGTCGCCCGTCCCGACCTGGGCGACGACCTCGATGTCCGGCTCCATCCCGAGCAGTAAGGCGAGAGCCCCGCGCATCATCCCCTGGTCCTCGGCGAGCAGCACCCTGATGGACTTGGCGGGCCGGTGGTCCCGGGGCATCTCGTTCGCAGGCTCGTACACAGCCCAAGCCTAGCTCCGGACCCGGCCATTAAAGAGTGGTTATTGTTCCGCGCCGCAGGGCTTGACGGCGGTTGACCGTGCTCAAACAATCACCTCTGCAATTCCCTGAATGGCCGGCGAATGGTCGGTATTTCGACAGCTGAATAGGTTCGGTATTTCGATCGAACAACGTTCGGGATACCGGACGGCAAGAACCCGCACCGCCCTACGAGGAACCAAGAAGAGGTGCACCGTGTTCTCAGTGCCTGCACGAGTCCTGCGCTCCTGTCCGCCGCGTGTCAGGAGAGCCGTGCTGTCCGTGCTCGCGGCGTTCGCGACCGTCGCCGCGCTCGTCGTCGGGGCCGGCGCCCCCGAGGCGTCCGCCGCGAGCTCGCTGCCGTGTGACGTCTACGCCGCCGCCGGCACCCCGTGCGTCGCCGCGCACAGCATGGTCCGGGCGCTGTACTCGTCGTACAGCGGCTCCCTCTACCAGGTGCAGCGCGCCTCGGACAGCGCCACGGCCAACATCGGCCTGCTGGCCACCGGCGGCTACGCCAACGCGGCCGCGCAGAACTCCTTCTGCGCCGGTACGACCTGCATCATCACCAGGATCTACGACCAGTCCAGCAAGCACAACGACCTCACGGTCGAGGGCGCCGGCGGGGCCGGCGCGGCCGATGTCGGCGCCCCGGCGGACGCGCTGCCGGTGACCGTCGGCGGGCACCAGGTCTACGGCCTGGAGATCTCGGCCGGCATGGGCTACCGGGACAACTCGACCTCGGGCGTCGCCACCAACGGCGGTGCCGAGGGGATGTACATGGTCACCTCCGGCACCCATGTCAACGGCAGCTGCTGCTTCGACTACGGCAACGCCGAGACCAACAACCAGGACACCGGCAACGGCCACATGGACGCCATCAACTTCGGCACCGAGTGCTGGTTCTCGCCCTGCTACGGCTCCGGCCCCTGGGTGCAGGCGGACCTGGAGAACGGGCTGTTCCAGTCCAACCTCGGCTACAGCACCAACTCGTCCAACACGGGCACCGGGGCGATACCGTTCGTCACCGCGTTGCTGAAGAACAACGGGCAGGACCATTTCGCACTGAAATGGGGAAACGCACAATCGGGCGGTCTCGCCACCACCTATTCCGGCAGTGAGCCCAGCACCAGCAGCGGTTACTCCCCGATGCACCAGGAGGGCGCGATCGTCCTCGGCACCGGCGGCGACAACAGCAACGGCTCCATCGGCTCGTTCTTCGAGGGCGTGATGACCTCCGGCATCCCGACCGACGCCGCCGACGACACCGTCCAGTCCAACATCGTCTCCGTCGGCTACGGCGGTGCCACCGGCTCCACCGGCACCCTCGACTCCGCCTCGGAGATCTCCCTCCGGGCCACGACGTCCTGCTGCACCGGCGACTACGTCCGCCACCAGAACAACGCCGGCATCCTGTCCGCCATCACCTCCGGCAGCTCCGCCCTCGACAAGAGCGACGCCACCTGGATCGTCCGCCCCGGCCTCGCCGACAGCTCCTGCGTCTCCTTCGAGTCGCGCAACTATCCCGGCGACTACCTGCGCCACTACAACTTCAAGATCTACCGGCAGCCCATGGACGGGACCACCACGTTCCGACAGGACGCCACGTTCTGTCCGACGACCGGCAAGAGCGGTACGGGCACGTCCTTCGCGTCGTACAACTACCCGACGAAATACCTGCGCCACTACAACTACAACCTCTACATAGCGAGCGACGGCGGGTCCAACGCCTGGGACAGCGCCACGTCCTGGACCGACGACGTGAGCTGGGCCGTCAGCTCGCCGTGGGCGCCGTAGGAGCCGCTGAGGTCAGCAGCTCCAGCGCCTCGACGGGCAGTTCCGCGGTGACCGTGAAGCCGCCGCGCGGCGCCGGGCCGGCCCTGAGGGAGCCGCCCGCCGCCGCGAGGCGCTCGGTCAGCCCCTTCAGCCCGGTCCCGCCGGCGCCCTCCGGACGGGGTCCGTCGGCGGGACCGGTGGCGGTGCCGTTGTCGGCGACGGTGAGGCGGACCCGTTCGGCGTTGCCGTCGACCGTGATCTCGCAGCGGCTCGCGCCGGAGTGCCGTACGACGTTGGTGACCGCCTCCCGCACCACCCAGCCCAGCAGCGCCTCGGTCTGCGGGGCGAGCGGGGCACCCGAGCGGCCGACCACCGGCTCCACCCCGGCCGCGTCCAGCACCGAGCGGGCCCGGTCCAGTTCGGTGCCGAAGCTGCCCTCGCGGTAGCCGGTGACGGCCTCGCGGATCTCGGTGAGCGCCTGCCGGCCCACCGACTCGATGTCGGTGATCTGGGCGAGCGCCGCGTCCATGTCCCGCGGCGCCAGCCGCCGGGCCGCCTCCGACTTCACCACGATCACCGACATGGTGTGGCCGAGCAGGTCGTGCAGGTCACGGGAGAACCGCAGCCGCTCCTCCTCGACGGCCCGGTGCGCCAACTGCTCGCGGGCGGCGCGCAGTTCCCGTACCGCCTCGGAGAGACCGAGGATCGCCGCCGTCACCATGGTCGAGATCCAGGTGGCGTACCCGATGTTCAGGCCGTTCCAGCCGTCGCGGCCGGCGGTGACCGCACCCGCCAGCGTGGCGACGGCCGCGCCGGCCCAGCGCAGCTGCTCGCCCCGTAGCACCGCGCCCGTCGCCAGCCCGAGCAGCGGGAAGAACAGCTGCCAGCTGCCGCCGTAGCCGCCGGCGAGGCCGCAGGTGACCGCGGCCATCAGGGCCAGCGCCACCCGGGTCGAGGGCGCCTGCCGCTTCTCCTTCACGAAGGCGCGGGCCGCCACGTAGATGTAGAGGGAGTTGAAGGTGAGCAGTCCCAGGCCGCCGACCCACGGATCGGCGGTCTTGCCCTGGAACAGGTTGGAGAACGCGCCCAGCCCCATCAGCAGCCAGGGCAGCAGGGAGAACGGGGTCGGCGTCGGACCCGGCTGCTCCGGCACCCCGGCGCCGGTCCGGCGTGCCTCCTTCTCCGTGGCCCGGAAGGCCCGCATGTCCGCCTTCCACCGTTCCTGCGCCGCCCGCCAGTCGCGCAGCCGGCGGCGGACTCCTCGCGTCCAGTACATCTCTCGCTCCCCCGGTCGGCCGGTCCGTCCGGACCGGCGGTACGACAGCACAGCGTACGAACCGAACACCGGCGGCCAGAAGGCCGGCGCCGTGCCCGCGAAGGACACGGCGGCACACTGTGCCCGCGTCATGGGTACGACGCTACGGATCCGGGCCGCCCGCCCGGCAGATGCGCACGTACGGACTTCGGCAGGACAAATGTCCCGGGCGTCAAGCGAACTGACACACCGTCAGGAGACTTCACAAGTCACGGGCGCTGGGCTATACAAGGGGCGCTGGACTGGAACGCGTTCTAGGGAGGGTCCGGCGGATCAGGCTGGCCGCAGGAGACGTCGCCTGTCGGCCGGGCCGAGCGGGAACTGGTGCGGCGGCCGCGCCTGCCAGGGCCCGCGACGCCGACGTGATCCGCCGGACACCCCCTGGACCGCCCCGTGGACGACCTCGGTGCGGCCGACGGTGCGGACGGCCGTGCCGAGGTCTTGAGACACCTCAGGAGCCGTATGCCCATCGACGCAGCCAAGGCCCTCGCCGCCGAACCCCGGTCGGGAGAGATCGGCTGGGAGCGCCGGGACGTCCAGCTCTACCACCTCGGCATCGGCGCGGGCCGCCCCGCCACCGACCCCGACGAACTCCGCTACACCCTGGAGACGCGGCTGCACGTGCTGCCCAGCTTCGCCACCGTCGCGGGCGCCGGCTCGCCCGGGGTGATCAGCGGACTGTCCATGCCCGGCGTCGACGTCGACCTCGCCAAGGTGCTGCACGGCGGCCAGTCCCTCACCCTGCACCGCCCCATCCCGGCCGCGGGCACCGCCACCGCCACCGGCCGCATCGCCGCCGTGTACGACAAGGGCAAGGCGGCCGTCCTGGTGATGCGCACCGACGTCGCCGACGCCGACGGCCCGCTGTGGACCAACGACGCCCAGATCTTCGTACGAGGAGAAGGCGGCTGGGGCGGCGACCGTGGCCCCTCGACCCGGCTCGACCCGCCCGCGGGCGAGCCCGACCGGACCGTCGAGCGCCCGATCCGCGAGGACCAGGCCCTGCTCTACCGCCTCTCCGGCGACTACAACCCGCTCCACGCCGACCCCGACTTCGCCAAGCGCGCCGGCTTCGACCGGCCCATCCTGCACGGGCTGTGCACCTACGGCATGACGCTCAAGGCGGTCGTGGACACGCTGCTCGACGGGGACGTGAGCCGGGTGCGGTCGTACGGGACCCGGTTCGCGGGCGTGGTGTACCCGGGGGAGACGCTGTGCATCCGCATGTGGCGGAGCGACGGACAGGTCCGGGTCGCCGTGAGCGCGGTGGAGCGGGAGGACGCGCCGGTCCTCGCCGACACGATCGTCGAACACTCTTGATCAGTTGAGCAGCTGAGCAGTTGAGGGGAGCCGCACCATGCGCGCAGCCGTACTGCACGAGATCGGCCAGGAGAAGCTGGACGTCCTCGACGACGTCGAGGCGGTGGGATTCGGGCCCGGCAGGGTGCGGATCCGGGTGCGCGCCACAGGGCTGTGCCACTCGGACCTGTCGGCGATGAGCGGGGTGCTGCCGCAGCCGGGACCGTTCGTGCCGGGCCACGAGGGCGCGGGCGAGGTCCTGGAGGTGGGGGAGGGCGTCACCCGGGTCAAGCCCGGCGACCGGGTGGTCGTCTGCTGGCTGCCGGCCTGCGGTGCCTGTCCCGCCTGCAAGCGCGGGCAGAGCGAGCTGTGTCTGGCCGGTTTCATGAACGCGGGCACCCCCAACTTCCGGCGCTCCGGCGCGGACATCTTCGGCTTCGCGGGCACCGGCACCTTCACCGAGGAGGTCGTGGTCGACGCCGGGTGCGCGGTGCCGATCCCGGACGACGTGCCCTTCGACATCGCCGCGCTGATCGGCTGCGGGGTCACCACCGGGCTCGGCGCGGCCCTCAACACGGCCGACGTGGAAGCCGGTTCGTCGGTCGCCGTGATCGGGTGCGGGGGCGTCGGGATCTCGGCGATCCAGGGGGCACGGCTCAAGGGCGCGGCCGAGATCGTCGCCGTCGACCCGGTCGAGTCGCGGCGCGAGTCGGCGCTCCGGTTCGGGGCGACGAAGGCGGTCTCGCCCGACGAACTGCCCGGCGCCAAGCAGGAGGTCACCGCGGGCGAGGGCTTCGACTACGTCTTCGAGGTCGTCGGCAAGTCCGCCACCGCCCGGACCGCGTACGAGAACACCCGGCGCGGCGGCACCCTCGTGGTCGTCGGCGCGGGCGCCATGGACGACTTCCTCCAGCTCAACATGTTCGAGCTGTTCTTCGACGAGAAGCGGATCCTGCCCTCCATGTACGGCGGCGGAGACGTGGTCCGCTCCTACGAGCGCACCATCGCCCTGTGGCGGGCCGGCCGGATCGACCTGGAGGGCCTGATCACCCACCGGGTGCCGCTGGCGGAGATCAACGAGGCCCTGGACCAGATGCGCACGGGCACCGCGCTGCGCACCTGCATAGAGATCTGAGGAGGAGCCGCCGCATGTCGATGCCGGAGAGGCCGCTGGAGGGACTCACCGCGATCGTGACCGGAGCCGGTCGCGGCCTCGGCCGGGCCGAGGCACTCGAACTGGCCCGGCTGGGCGCGGCCGTCGTCGTCAACGACTTCGGCCAGCCAGGCCGCGACGGCTCGGGCGCCGCCTCCGCGGCACCCGCCGAGCAGGTCGCCGAGGAGATCCGCGCGGCGGGCGGCCGGGCGGTCGCCCACACCGGCGATGTCGCGGACTTCTCACAGGCGCGAGACCTTCTCACGCTTGCGACAACCACCTACGGCAAGCTGGACATCCTCGTCAACAACGCCGGCATCCTGCGCGACCGCATGGTCTTCTCCATGACCGAGGACGAGTGGGACTCGGTGATCCGGGTCCACCTCAAGGGCCACTTCAACACCACCCACTTCGCGGCGGCGCACTGGCGGGAGCGGTCCAAGGCGGCGGGCGGCGCGAAGGTCTACGGCCGGATCGTCAACACCTCCTCCGAGGCCTTCCTCGCCGGTTCCGCCGGACAGCCCAACTACGCGGCCGCGAAAGGCGGGATCGTCGGCCTGACCACCTCCACCGCCCTCGCCCTCGCCAAGTACGGCGTGACCGCCAACGCGATCTGCCCGCGCGCCCGCACCCGGATGACCGAGGACGTCTTCGCCGGGTTCGAGCAGCCCGCCGAGGGACTCGATCCGCTCGCACCCGAGCATGTCGCCCCGCTCGTCGGCTACCTGGCCTCCCCGGCCGCCGAGCGGATCAACGGCCAGCTGCTGGTCGTCCACGGCGGCATGGTCGCGATCGTCGAACGACCGCGCGTCCAGGCCAAGTTCGACAGCAAGCAGGACACCTTCAGCTACGACGAACTCGACGCCCTGCTCACCCCGCACTACGCGGACCGGCCGGCGGGGGAGACGTTCGCGGCGGCGGAGGTGCTGGGGCTGAAGCGGCAGTGATATGTCACATAGCGCCGAGGGTGGCATGTGACATACCACTGGGCAGGGCATGAAGAAGGGGGCTCACCAGCCAACCGGTGAGCCCCCTGCCTACCTAACTGCCTACCCCCGTCAGGCCGCCGTCTCGGCCGGCTCCGGCTTGCGGTGCCGGCCGCTGGGGGCCGTCTCGCTCTCCTGCCCCGAGACATGACCGCGGTGCTTGCCGTGGCCGTCCGTTTCCTGAAGGTCGGCGGACAGCGGCTGGGACGTGCTGGCGTCGCTCATCGGAAGAATTCACCCCGTCAACATGATCTTTCTACAGCGCGCCGAGTTTATCGGGCGCACCACGGGGCGGATCCAGGCGGGCACGCCGTCCGGTGCTAGTTCGTTACAAGCCGGGCCAACGGGGCCTGCTGCAAGGGCACCGGGCGGGCCACGACAGGTCCCGGGGGATCCGGTTCCGCCTGCTCCCCGGGCGTACCCGACGCCCCGGCAGCCGCGCCGTCATGAACCGGATCCCCCGGGCCCGCGTCCCCCGGCCCCCCGTACTCCCCCGTTCCCCTGGTTTCCCCCGTCTCCCCCGAACCCCCCGTTTCCCCCCAGGGCACCGCCACCGCCGCCACGCCGCACGGGACCTCCCCCGTGGCGTACGGCAGGCGCAGCACCCCGTCCTGCGTCCACAGCCCGGCGCCGGACAACCACCCCTCCGGCGCCGGGAGATGGCACATCCTGCGCGCTCTGGGCCGCCAGGCGCCCACCCAGCTGCCGAGCGGGCCGTCGATCCGCAGCGCCACCCCGCAGCTCTCCGGCACCAGCACCTGCCCCGGCTGCACGGCGAACGGCGTCACCACGCAGTCCGGGCACTCCGGCACCCGCAGGCTCTCCGGGAAGCGCACCGGCAGCGTGCTGCCGAGGACACCCCAGCCCAACCGTTCCTGCCCGGGGCTGGGCGCGTCCGAGCCGACCAGGATCAGCCCGCTGTCCGGGTCGGCGAGCAGCAGCCGGTCGTCGCTGTCCGCCGCGATCTGCAGCAGCGGTGACACCTCGCCGCCCCGCTCCAGGTCGACCACGACCGCCTTGGTCCGCCCGCCCAGCTCCCGGTCCAGGGCCAGCATCCGCCCGTCCCGGTCCAGCCAGACCCCGCCCGAACACCGCCCCGGCACCACCGCGAGCCGCTCAGGACCGAAGGCCCCGCCCGCCACCAGCCACACCACCGACGAACGCGGCCCCACGGCGAGCGCGTACGCCCGCACACCCCCCGGCGCCGGCGGCAGCAGCCGCAGCAGCGAGGCGCCCTCGTCGGCACCCCCGTCCGGGCACTCCACCGCGCCCAGCGGCAGCTCACCGGTGCCCGGCCCGGTCGGGTACAGCAGGGCGAAGTGGTGCCGCCCGTCCACCAGCCGGCGGATGAGCACCCGCCCGTCGCCCATCGGCTGCACCTCCGTGCCCGGCTCCTCCGGCTGGTTGCCGGGGAGCGGAACGGCGTACGGCTCGGGGCCGTCCAGCGTCCACCGCTCCGGGAAGCAGGAACCATCCTGCTGGGCCAGCCGGGCCGCGTACGCCCCGTCCACCGTGATGGTGCAGCCCGCCCCCGGCGCGCTGTCGTCCTCGTCCGCAGCCGAGGGTTCGATCGCACAGGCCGTCATCGTTCGGTCACCTCCGGCCACGAAACTAGTTTTCGTACGCACAGGCGGGGCACCGGCCGCCGACGACTTCACACATACGGGTGCACACTCGGCGATTCGCCTGAGGAAACGGGGGCAGGTGTGCTGCGCGTTGCCTCCCATGGGCGAGCAGGTACAGCCCCGTGGAACAGGCAGGTAGCCTTTTCCCCGTGCCCCGTCTGTCAGAAGTCATCGCCGCGCTGGACAACCTGTGGCCCGCCGAACGGGCCGAGTCCTGGGACGCGGTCGGTACGGTCGCGGGCGACCCCGACCAGGAGGTCGCACGGGTCCTCTTCGCCGTCGACCCGGTCCAGGAGATCGTCGACGAGGCGGTGAAGCTGGGCGCCGACCTGCTGGTCACCCACCACCCGCTCTACCTGCGCGGTACGACGACGGTCGCGGCCACCCACTTCAAGGGCCGGGCCGTGCACACCCTGATCAAGAACGACATCGCGCTGCACGTCGCCCACACCAACGCCGACACCGCCGACCCGGGCGTCTCCGACGCGCTCGCCGGCGCCCTGGACCTGCGCGTCGTACGCCCCCTGGTCCCGGACCCGACGGACCCGGAGGGCCGCCGGGGCCTGGGCCGCGTCTGCGAGCTGGACCACCCCGTCACCGTCCGGGAGCTGGCGGAACGGGCCGCGGCCCGTCTCCCCGCCACCGCCCAGGGCATCCGCGTCGCCGGCGACCCCGAGGCCCTCGTCCGCACGATCGCCGTCAGCGGCGGCTCCGGCGACAGCCTCTTCGACGTCGTGCGCGCCGCCGGGGTGGACGCCTTCCTCACCGCCGACCTGCGCCACCACCCGGCCTCCGAAGCCGTGGCCCAAAGCCCCCTCGCGCTGCTCGACGCGGCGCACTGGGCCACCGAATGGCCCTGGTGCGAGCTGGCCGCAGCCCAGCTCGACGAAATCTCCGACCGCCACGGCTGGGACCTTCGCGTGCACGTCTCCAAGACGGTCACCGACCCCTGGACCAGCCACTCACCGTCCCTTGGAGCCCCCAACTGAACGCCGCGCCCGCCGACCAGATCCGACTCCTCGACGTCCAGGCCCTGGACGTACGCCTCCAGCAGCTGGCGCACAAGCGGAAGTCGCTGCCCGAGCACGCCGAGATCGAGTCGCTGACCAAGGACCTCACCCAGCTGCGCGACCTGCTCGTGGCCGGGCAGACCGAGGAGAGCGACACCGCCCGCGAGCAGACCAAGGCCGAGCAGGACGTGGACCAGGTGCGCCAGCGCGCGGCCCGCGACCAGCAGCGCCTGGACTCCGGCGCGGTCACCTCCCCGAAGGACCTGGAGAACCTCCAGAAGGAGATCGTCTCCCTCGCCAAGCGCCAGGGCGATCTGGAGGACGTCGTCCTCGAGGTCATGGAGCGCCGCGAGTCCGCGCAGGAGCGGGTCGCCGAGCTGTCCGAGCGGGTCGGCGCGGTCCAGGGCCGGATCGACGAGGCCACCGCGCGCCGCGACTCCGCGTCCGAGGAGATCGACGCCGAGGTGGCGACGGTGACCAAGGAGCGCGAGGTCATCGCCGGCTCGGTCCCGGCCGACCTCCTCAAGCTCTACGACAAGCTGCGCGAGCAGCAGGGCGGCATCGGCGCGGCCAAGCTGTACGCCCGCACCTGCCAGGGCTGCCGCCAGGAGCTCGCCATCACCGAGCTGGCCGAGATCCGCTCGGCCGCACCCGACACCGTGGTGCGCTGCGAGAACTGCCGCCGCATCCTGGTGCGCACGTCCGAGTCGGGTCTGTAGGAACCAGGAACACCGCAGCAGGAACACTCAAGGGGCTTACGTGGCAAGGGAGTTCATCGTCGAGGCGGACGGCGGCTCCCGGGGCAACCCGGGGCCGGCCGGCTACGGCGCGGTGGTCATCGACGCGGCGACCGGCGAGACGCTGACGGAGGCGGCCGAGTACCTCGGCGTCGTCACCAACAACGTCGCCGAGTACCGCGGCCTCCTGGCCGGCCTGCGCGCGGCCCACGACCTCGACCCCTCCGCGACCGTCCACGTCCGCATGGACTCCAAGCTGGTCGTCGAGCAGATGTCCGGCCGCTGGAAGATCAAGCACCCGGACATGAAGCCGCTGGCGGCGGAGGCGGCCCGGGTGCTCCCGGCGGCCCAGGTCACGTACGAGTGGATCCCGAGAGAGCAGAACAAACACGCGGACCGCTTGGCGAACGAGGCGATGGACGCGGGCAAGCGGGGCGAGCAGTGGTCGGCTGCGGTGTCCATGGCTGAGCTGGATGCGGGCGCGAAGGAACGAACCGCACCGGCAGCGCCCCGAAAGGGGCGCGGGGAACTGCGCGACCAGCCCCCACGCACCGGCACTGTGACGACGGCCGACAGGACCACCGCCGACACCCGCGCCGCGAGCCGTGTGGCGACCCCCGGCTGGAGCTCGGCCCCCGACCTCGGCGCCCCCGCCACCTTCGTCCTCCTCCGCCACGGCGAAACCCCCCTCACCCCCCAGAAACGCTTCTCCGGCAGCGGCGGCACCGACCCGGAACTCTCTCCCGTCGGCCGGGAGCAGGCGCAGCGCGCCGCCGAGGCCCTCGCCCGCCGCGGCACGATCGAGACGATCCTCGCCTCCCCCCTCACCCGCACCCGGCAGACCGCCGCGGCCGTCGCCGAGCGCCTCGGCCTCGACGTCACGATCGAGGAGGGCATCAAGGAGACGGACTTCGGCGACTGGGAGGGCCTCACCTTCGGCGAGGTCCGCGAGCGCTACCCCGACGACCTGACCACCTGGCTGGCCGACCCGTCGGCCCACCCCACCGGCGGCGGCGAGAGCTTCGCCGAGACGGCGGAGCGCATCGCGGCCACCCGGGACAAGCTGATCGCGGCCTACGCCGGCCGCACGGTCCTGCTCGTCACGCACGTCACGCCGATCAAGACGTTCGTGCAACTCGCCCTCGGCGCCCCGCTCCAGTCCCTGTTCCGCATGGAACTGTCGGCGGCCTCGCTGTCGGCGGTGGCGTACTACGCGGACGGCAACGCGAGCGTACGGCTCTTCAACGAGACGTCCCACCTGCGTCCCTGAGCCCGGCCTTCGGCCCAGGCCCGAGTCCCGCCGCGGCCCGGGCCAGCGACTCGACACGGGCCCAGTCCCGGGCCGCCACGGCATCCGCCGGAAGCATCCAGGTGCCGCCCACGCAGCCGACGTTGGGGAGGGCGAGGTACTCCGGCGCGTTGTCCGGGCCGATCCCGCCCGTCGGGCAGAAGCGCGCCTGCGGCAGCGGACCGGCGAGCGACCTGAGATACGCCGTGCCGCCCGCCGCCTGCGCCGGGAAGAACTTCATCTCCCGGACCCCGCGTTCGAGCAGCGCCACCACCTCCGAGGCGGTCGACACCCCCGGCAGGTACGGCACCCCGGACGCGGCCATCGCCGCCAGCAGCCCGTCCGTCCACCCCGGGCTGACGAGGAACCGCGCTCCGGCCGCCACGCACTCCGTCACCTGCTCCGGTGTCAGAACGGTCCCCGCCCCGACCACCGCCTCCGGCACCGCACCGGCGATCGCCCGGACGGCGTCGAGCGCGGCCGGGGTCCGCAGGGTCACCTCGATGGTGGGCAGCCCACCGGCCACCAGCGCCCGAGCCAGCGACACGGCATCGTCGGCGTCCTCGATCACTACGACGGGCACGACGGGCGCGAGGTCCAGCAGGGAGGTGGGCATGACGAACATCCTGCCGAGGCGATGCAGAGCGCGCAAAGAGCGTTGCGCATGCTGCAATACGACAGGGTGCCGGTGGCGTCAGCGACCCTCTGTCACCGGTGGCGTCAGTGGACCTCTGTCACCAGCACATCCAGCGACCACGCCTGCCCCGCCTTCCCAGGCGCCGCCACCTCCACCTCGTACCCCAGCTCCCGCAACGCCTCCACCAGCTCGGCCGGACCACCCGGCGCGATCCCGGCGGCCAGCAGACTCCGTACGATCCGCCCCTTCGTCGCCTTGTTGAAGTGGCTGACCACCTTCCGTGTCGGCGCGTGCAGCACCCGCACGGTCGCCGTCCGCGAGGCCACCTCCCCCTTCGGCTTCCACGCGGCCGCGTACGCCGCCGACCGCAGGTCCAGCACCAGCCCCGACCCGGCCGCCTCCGGCAGCACCTCGGCCATGGGCCCCCGCCAGTGCGCACCCAGCGCGCCCAGCCCCGGCAGCTTCACCCCCATCGAGCACCGGTACGACGGGATCCGGTCCGTCACCCGGACCGCACCCCACAGCCCCGAGAAGACCAGCAGCGACCGCGCGGCCCGCTTCTTCGCCGCGGCGTCCAGGGCGGCGAGGCCGAGGGCGTCGTACAGCACCCCGGTGTAGATCTCCCCGGCCGGCCGCGCGCCCGCCGTCCGCAGCGCCGCGTTCTTGGCGACCTCGCCGCGCAGCCCCTCGCTCAGCCCGAGCACCTCGCGGGCCTTCTCCTCGTCACCGGCGCACAGGTCGACCAGTTCGGCCAGCACCGCCTCGCGCGCCGCCGCGAGCCCCGGCAGGGACAGCGACTCCGGCTTCAGCGGGGCACCACGGCCCGAGGACGCCTTGCCCTCCGAGGGCGGCAGCAGGACCAGCACAGGTACTCCTCTTCACCAACGACGTTCATCATCAACGCTTCGCGCCAGCGTAAGGGGCCGGACCGGCGTCCTGTGACTACGCTCGTCCTATGCCCAGCCGCCACATCCGCGTCAAGGGTGCCCCCGAGGCCCCCCTCCGGGCCGCGCTCGCCGCGCTCCGGGCCGACCTCCACGTCCCCGAGAGCTTCCCGCCCGAGGTCCTCCAGGAGGCCGAGGGCGTCGCCAGGTTCCCGGCCGTGCCCGGGCACGACGCGACCGACATCCCCTTCTTCACGGTCGACCCGCCCACCGCCGAGGACCTCGACCAGGCCATGCACCTGTCCCGGCACGACGGCGGCTACCGCGTCCGGTACGCCATCGCCGACGTCGCGGCCTTCGTCGTACCCGGCGGCGCGCTGGACTCCGAGGCGCACCACCGCGTGAACACCCTCTACTTCCCCGAAGAGAAGGTCCCGCTGCACCCCGCCGTGCTGAGCGAGGGCGCGGCCAGCCTGCTCCCCGGCCAGACCTGCCCGGCCGTCCTGTGGACCATCGACCTGGACGGAGACGGACGGACGCGGACCGCCGACGTCCGCCGGGCCCTCGTCCGCAGCCGGGCCAAGCTCGACTACGCGGGCGTGCAGAAGCGGATCGACGAAGGCACCGCCGAGGAGCCCGTCGCCCTGCTCAAGGAGATCGGCGAGGCCCGCGAACGCCTGGAGGTGGAGCGCGGCGGCATCTCCCTCAACGTGCCGGAGCAGGAGATCGTCGAGTACGACCACACCTACGAGCTCACCTACCGCGCCCCGCTGCCCGCCGACGCCTGGAACGCCCAGATCTCCCTGCTCACCGGCATGGCCGCCGCCGAGATGATGCTGGCCTACGGCACCGGCGTCCTGCGCACCCTCCCGGTCGCCCCCGACGGCGCGGTCGCCCGCCTGCGCCGTACCGCGCACGCGCTGCGCATCGAGTGGCCGCACCATGTCTCGTACGCCGCGCTGATCCGTTCCCTGAACCCGCGCCGCCCCCGCCACGCGGCCTTCCTCCAGGAGTGCACCACACTCCTGCGCGGCGCCGGCTACACGGTCTTCCAGGACGGCGCCCTCCCCTCGCACACCACCCACGCGGCCGTCGCCGCCCCCTACGCCCACTGCACCGCGCCGCTGCGCCGCCTGGCCGACCGCTACGCCTCGGAGCTGTGCCTGGCGGCGGCCGCGGGGGAGGAGCCGCCCGACTGGGTGCCGATGGCGCTGGACACGCTCCCCAAGCAGATGGCCGAGGGGGCGCGACGGGCCGGCACGGTGGAGCGGGAATGCGTCGACATCGTCGAGGCGGCCCTGCTCAAGGACCGGGTCGGCGAGATCTTCGACGGGTGCGTGGTGGAGGTCGAGCCGCACCGGCCGACCGTCGGGAAGGTGCTGTTGCAGCAGCCCGCCGTCATAGGCCGGATCGAGGCCGGCGAGCCCCTTCCGCTGGGCGAGCGGCTGCCGGTCCGGCTGACGGAGGCCGACCCGGGGACTACGAAGGTGCGCTTCGCGCCCGCGTGAGCTGTCGTGCGGCGGTCCGGGAGCCGCCGGACGCGAGGCTCAGGCGGCGACGAACCAGCGGCTCAGGACGTCGTCGAGGTCGTCTCCCCGACCGTCTCCCTGACCGTTTTCGCCTCCGTCTCCGTCCGCGGCCCAGGCCACGAACCCGTCGGGCCGGACGAGGAGACCGGTCAGCTCCGGCCGCCCCGGGCAGCCCACGGTGACGACCTCCACCCGGTCGCCGTAGCCCTCCGCCCGGGCGCGCAGCCTGGGGTCGTCGGCGAGGTCGAGGAGGACGGCCCGGCCGGCGTGCAGGTGGTCGCCGAGCCGGGTGCCGTCGGAAAGCTCCAGGTCCGGGGCGCTCTGCCCGGTCAGCGGGTGGTCGCCGGGCAGGTCGTAGTGCTGCCAGACGCCGGAGATCTGCTTGACGAGGTACGTCGTCCCGGTCGTCGTCAGCGCGAGATCGGTGACCACCCGGCGCAGGGCGCGGGCGTGCCGGTCGGGGCGCATCACGGCGATCTGGGCGCGGGTCCAGTCGAGCACCCAGGCGCCGATCGGGTGCCGTTCGGCGGTGTAGCTGTCGAGCAGGGTCTCGGGCGCGAGCCCGCGCACCACGGCGGCGAGCTTCCAGCCGAGGTTCATGGCGTCGCCGAGCCCGAGGTTGAGCCCCTGCCCGCCGAACGGCGAGTGCACGTGCGCCGCGTCCCCCGCGAGCAGCACCCGGCCCTTGCGATAGCCGCTCGCCTGCCGGGCGTTGTCGGTGAACCGGGTCGAGGAGTGCACCTCGTGGATGGTCACCTCGTCCACCCCCGACACCCGGCGCAGCGCGGCCTGCAGCTCCTCGGCGGTGACGGGCGCGGAGCGGTCGGCGGGCGGCCCGTCGAACTCGACGGTGAGGATCCGGCCGGGGAAGGGCCCGTTGACGTACGTCCCCACGTCGGTGGTGTTCCATCCGACCCCGAGCCGCTCGCCGCCGCTCATCTCGACGACCGCCTGATAGCCGGTGATCTCCGGCTCGGTCCCGGGGAAGTCGAACCCGGCGAGCTTGCGGACGGTACTCCGGCCGCCGTCGCACCCCACGAGCCACCCGGTTCGGACCGTCGCGTCCCCGTCGAGGTCCACGACGACTCCGTCGGCGTCCGCGTCGAAGCCGGTGAGCTCCACGCCCCGGCGGACCTCGACGCCGAGCCGCTCGGCGCGGGCGCCCAGGATCCGCTCCAGCTCCACCTGCGGGACACCGAGACCGACGCCGTCGGCGGGGCCGATGTCGGCGAACGCGGGGTCGGAGTCGTCGAACAGGTCGCCGCGCATCATGATCCCGGCGAAGTGCCCGGCGAACTTCGGGGGAGTCCTCGGGGGAGTCCGGGGTGCGCCGGCACCTTGCTCCCGGTCCTGGCTCTGCTCCCGGTTCCGGTCCTGGCCCTGGTCTCGGTTCCGGTCCTGGCCCTGGTCCCGGTCCCCGAGGAAGGCCCGCATCCGCCACCGGTTCCGCTCCCAGGCCGCCGTGAGGTCGGGCAGGAGCCCGCGCCGGTAGAGGGTCACCGCGCCCGCCGTGTTCATCCCGCCCGCCTTGATGGTCTCGTCCACCTCGGCCAGCCGCTCCACGACCAGCACGTCCGCGCCGCCGAGCCGCAGCTCGCAGGCGAGGAAGAGCCCGACGGGCCCGCCCCCGGCCACCACCACGTCGTAGTCGTTCTTCTGTGCAGTCCGTGCAGTCCGTGCACTCCGCATGCTTTCGCTCATGACTTCACTGTAGTCACTAAAATTTTCGAGCGGCTATAGTTTTCTCGTGATCGATGAAAACAGGCCAGGGGAGTCCCTGCGGGAGCGCAAGAAGCGGGAGACGCGGCAGCGGATCTCGAACGTGGCGACGGTGATGTTCCGCGAGCGCGGCTTCGACCAGGTGACGGTCGCGGAGGTCGCGCGGGCGGCCGGGGTCTCGGCGATGACCGTCTTCAACTACTTCCCCCGTAAGGAGGACCTGTTCCTCGACCGCATCCCGGAGGCCGTCGCGGCCTTCGCGGGGGCGGTGCGGGACCGCGAGCCGGGCGAGGCCCCGCTCGCGGCGCTGCGCCGCCTGGCCTTCCGGTTCATCGACGCGCGGCATCCGCTGGGCGGGGTGGGCGAGAACTTCGCGGGCTTCTGGCCGGTCGTGGCCGACTCGGCGGCGCTGCGGGCCCGGGCCCGTGAGGCGGTCGAGGAGGTGGAACGGGCGCTGGCCGGAGCGCTGGCCGAGGCCGGGCTCGCCGACCCGGACCTGGTGGCGGCCGTGACCGTCGCCGCGTACCGCACGGTGTGCGTCACCTCCGTGCGCCGCCAGCTGGCGGGCGACAGGTTCGCGGAGATCGTCGCGGACCACCGGGAGCGGATGGGGTCGGCGTTCGACGCGCTGGAGCGGATGGTGTCGTGACCGCACCCGCTTGACGGCTAACGGCGTTAGCTATACCGTCGTGGCTAACGACGTTAGCTGAAGCGCCCTCGGGAGGCAGCCATGACCAGCACCACGAACGTCACCCCGGCCCTCCGCGCCACCACGGTGGCGCGTCGCGCGGCGTGGCTGGCCGCCGCCCTGTTCTGGACGGTGTTCGCGATCCTCGAAGGCGTGAACCACGGCTGGCTCGCCGGCGCCCTCGCCCTGCTCTTCCTGATCCTCCCGGACCTCACCTTCCTGGTGGCCGCGGACGAGGCACCCCGGATGGCGAAGGGCCAGCTGCCGCCGCGCGCGGTGCCGTACTACAACGCGATGCACCGTGCGCTGGTGCCGCTGATCCTGCTGGCGGCGTACGCGGCGCAGCCCTGCTTCACCTGGCCCCCGGCGTGCGCCGCCCTCTGCGGCTGGCTGGCCCACATCTCGTACGATCGCGCTTTCGGGTACGGGCTGCGGACGATGGAGGGTTTCCAGCGTGACTGACACGACTGACGCGACTGAGCGCCTGACGGCAAGGGCACGGCAGATCGTGGCGGCGGCCCGGGAACTGCTGGAGGAGTCCGGCCCCGCCGTCCTCACCATGCGCACCCTGGCCGACCGCCTGGGCATCAAGGCGCCGTCGCTGTACAAGCACTTCCCCGACAAGCACGCCGTAGAGGTCGAACTCATCGCGCAGATGCTGGAGGAGTCGGCCGCGGCACTGGAGTCGGCGGCGTCCCGCACCCCCGGTTCCCTGGAGGCGCTGGCCGAGGCGTACCGCGCATACGCCCTGGCCCACCCCCACCTGTACTGCCTGGCCACGGAACGCCCCCTGCCCCGTCCCCTCCTGCCGCCGGGACTGGAGGACAGGGCCGCTCTGCCCCTCCTGCGGGCCTGCGGCGGAGATCTCGACCTCGCCCGCGCCACCTGGGCGTTCGCCCACGGGATGGTGATCCTGGAGATCCACGGCCGCTTCCCGGACGACGCCGACCTGGACGCGGCATGGAAACGGGGCCTGCGGACGTTGCACCCTTAGCGCAAGGGGGTGCCGAAGGTGGCTGAACACGCACGGTGGACAAGAGCACGGCTGGGCCGCTGCGGCCCGCCGCTCGACATGCTGACCGCGCGCTTCGACAAACACGTGTACGCCCCGCACACGCACGCCGAGTTCTCGATCGGGGTGTGCGTCGCCGGCTCCGAGGTGATCGGCTACCGGGGCGGCCACATCCACACCGGCCCCGGTGCGATCGTCGTCCTGGCCCCCGGTGAGATGCACACCGGCGGCCCGGCCACCCCGACCGACGGCTACGCCTACCGCGCCCTGTACGTGGCCCCGTCCCTGCTGGCGGACGGCACGCTGGACGCCGTACCGCACTTCCGGGACCCGGTCGTCGACGACCCGGAACTGACCGCGGCCCTCCGCCAGGCCCACATCGAACTCGCCGCCTGCCCGGACCCCCTGGAGGCCGAGACCCGCCTCCCCTGGCTGCTGACGGCCCTGTCCCGGCGCCACTCCACGGCCCGGCCGGCGAGGGATGAGATCCCCGGAGCCCACGGCATATCCCTCCGCGTCCGAGACCGCCTGGCCGACGAACTCACCGCCCCTCCCTCCCTCGCCGACCTGGCAGCCGACCTGGGCCTCTCCCGCTACCAGCTCCTGCGGACCTTCCGTACGACGATGGGCGTCCCGCCGTACGCGTGGCTGGCCCAGTACCGGGTGACCCGGGCCCGTGCCCTCCTGGATGCGGGCCTGCGCCCCGCGGAGGCCGCCACGCTCGTCGGCTTCGCCGACCAGGCCCACATGACCCGCTGGTTCCGCCGGGTGCTGGGGGTGACCCCGGCGGCGTACCGCAACAGCGTTCAAGACGCGGCACGGTACTGACACCGATGCTTGGCGCATGACTGCACGCGGCTGGTTCCTGTTCTCCCTCATGGGAGTGATCTGGGGAATTCCCTATCTGATGATCAAGGTGGCGGTGGACGAGGTGTCCCCGTCGACGGTGGTGTTCGCGCGCTGCGCGGTGGGCGCCCTGCTCCTCCTCCCGCTGGCGATCCGCCAGGGCGGCCTGTGGCTCACCCTCCGCACCCACTGGCGCCCGATGCTGGCCTTCGCGTGCATAGAGATCATGGGCCCGTGGTTCACGCTGACCGACGCGGAACGCCACCTGTCCAGCTCGACGGCGGGCCTGCTGATAGCGGGCGTACCGATCGTCGGGGTGGTCGCGGCACGCTACTTCGGCGGCGAGCGCGAACACCTGGGCGCCCGCCGGATCGCAGGCCTCCTGATCGGCCTGGCCGGCGTGGCCGTCCTCACCATCCCCCATCTCACCGGCGGCGACGCCCGCTCCCTGGGCGAGGTCCTCCTCACGGTGATCGGCTACGCCACGGCCCCCCTGATAGCGGCCCGCCGCCTGAAGGACGTCCCGACGCTGCAGCTGATAGCCCCGTGCCTGACCCTGGCGACCCTGGTCTACGCCCCGGCGGCGGCCGCGACCTGGCCCACCTCCCTCCCCTCCACGAACGCCCTGCTCTCCCTCCTCGCCCTGGGCGTCCTCTGCACGGCGGTGGCCTTCGTGGCCTTCCTGGAACTGATCAAGGAGATAGGCCCGACCCGCTCGACGGTCATCACGTACGTCAACCCGGCGGTGGCGGTCGCGGCAGGTGCCCTCTTCCTGAACGAGAGCTTCACCCCGACGATCGCCGTGTCCTTCGCGCTGATCCTGGCGGGTTCGGTGCTGGCGACGGCGTCCTCGGCACCGAAGAGGCCGGAGCGCCCGGTAACATGGTCGACACGGCAGACGAGCCGGGCGGACGGCCGCGTGGAGTCCCCCTAGGGGGCTTCCCGAGGAACGTCCGGGCTCCACAGGGCAGGGTGGTGGCTAACGGCCACCCGAGGCGACTCGCGGGACAGTGCCACAGAAAGCAAACCGCCGGGGACCTCGGTCCTCGGTAAGGGTGAAACGGTGGTGTAAGAGACCACCAGTGCCCAGGGCGACCTGGGCAGCTAGGTAAACCCCACCCGGAGCAAGGTCAAGAGGAAGCACCCCGGTGCTTCTGCGGGGACGTTCGAGGGCTGCCCGCCCGAGCCCCCGGGTAGACCGCACGAGGCCGGTGGCAACACCGGCCCTAGATGGATGGCCGTCACCGAGGGCTCCGCGAGGAACCCCCGGAACAGAACCCGGCGTACAGCCCGACTCGTCTGCCGCTCTGCATTTCCGCAGTTCAGGGCGTATGTTTATCGGCTAAACAAACTCGTGGGGTCGAATCCGGGTCGAATCCGAGCCGTGGGTATCGTCGTTTCCGTCTCTCATTCATGC